>NZ_CP088940.1 GCF_021165755.1 Borrelia sp. RT5S | reverse complement strand
TTTTAAAGTGCAGTACTTGTAAGGGTATTATGCATCAAGAAATAGGGATTTAGAACAGTTGTTGGGATAGGAGTAGCAATCGCGCTAGATCTCCAGTCTTGCCTCTTGAATAAAACACTCTTCATCCTTACCTATGTCACTAAATGAACCAACAATAATTTCCGCCTCCTACCTGAAGCAGTAGTCCTGTGTAGAGAAATTCAAATCTATGTGAGAGTAGAAGCCTTTAGTAAGAGTTAAGATTTCAGTTTTATTAAAAGATTTCTTATATATACTGCGTTAGTTTTATTCATCGTCTTGTGCAAGTTGGTTATATTCGTCTTTGAGAGCTTAAAGTAGTTAAGATTGGTGCTCTGATTAAGATTTAAATGTTTTTCTTATCTTGTAATAGTGACTTTAACATAATGAGAGAGTAAGTAGAGTTACCTTTAAGAATGTTTAAAAATGCTTTTGCTCGTCCATTAAGTCTAAGTTTATAGTTTTAGCATCAATAATACATTAGCTAGATATGCATCAAGAGAGCGCACTTCCAATGAGATTTGTAGTAAAATTATTAAGATTAGAAATTTTATCCTCACTAGTAGTTTCATCCATTATAGCTCCTCTAAATTGACGATCTAGTTATAAGATCTACTAGGCAGTAATGAATACTAGAAGCATAATACTTATGCTTAATACTAGATTTATTATAATACTACACCATTAACATGTCAATATATTTACTCTTTTATAATAATCTTTTGTTAAGGATAAAACAACTAAAGAATTGAGGGATAAGTAGGTCAAATACATATATTAAATATAAATATAGAAAGATATAAGATAGTTACACATACAATAAAACAATACACTTTCCAATTATATTATATAATTGGAAAGTGTATTGTTTTATTGTATTGTGTAACTTTATTGCTATATAGAATATGTCCTTACTCTTAACACCTCCCTTACTCTTTTTATCTTTCTATATTTATATTTAATATATGTATTTGACCTACTTATCCCCTCAATTCTTTAGTTGTTTTATCCTTAACAAAAAGATTATTATAATTACCCTAAAAGGAGTAAATATATTGACATGTTAATGGTGTAGTATTATAATAAATCTAGTATTAAGCGTAAGTATTATGCTTCCTAGGAGTATTCATTACTGCCTAGTAGATCTTATAACTAGATCGTCAATTTAAGAGGGAGCTTATAATGGATGAAACTACTAGTGAGGATAAAATTTCTAATCTTAATAATTTTACTACAAATCTCATTAAGGAAGTGCGCTCTCTTGATGCATATCTAGCTAATGGTATTATTGATGCTAAAACTTATAAACTTAGACTTAATGGACGAGCAAAAGCATTTTTAAACATTCTTAAAGGTAACTCTACTTACTCTCCTCATTATGTTAAAGTCACTATTACAAAGATAAGAAAAACATTTAAAGCTCTTAATCCAGAGCACCCAATGCTTAACTACTTTAAGCTCTCAAGAGACGAATATAACCAACTTGCACAAGACACGATTAGTAAAACTAAAGAACGCAGTATATATAAGAAATCTTTTAATAAAACTGAAATCTTAACTCTTACTAAAGAGCTTCTACTCTCACATAGATTTGAATTTCTCTACACAGGACTACTGCTTGCTTCAGGTAGGAGGCGGATGGAGATTATTGTTGGTTCATTTAGTGACATAGGTAAGGATGAAGAGGGTGTTTTATTCCAAGGGCAGCTTAAGACTGGAGATCTAGCGCGATTTAGCACTCCCTATCCCATACCTTTAACTGTTCCTAAATCCCTATTTCTTGATGCATACAATACCCTTACAAGTACTGCACTTTATAAAGACTTAAGACAAAGATGGGAAGATAATGAGTTTAGCGATGCTGAGCTTAGCAATCTACTCAAGCAAGTACTTATTAAGCTATTTGACTCCAAATTTACTACTTCTGACTTGCGGGCCATTTACACAACTCTTATCTTAAAACGTGAAGGCTACTTTAATGATGCCTCAGGTGGTAAGGAAATACTTCCAAGGGTTGCTGAAATACTAGGGCATGTTGATGATGAGTCGGCTGCACAAAGTTATAGGGATTTTAAACTCACAAGGGCTGCTGTACTTACTGACTTACATCTCAAGGTTGCCTACATTAGGCAAAATAGAAAACTAGAAATAAGTAAAAGGATGCTAAACTGGCTCTATACACCTTCTCTTAACCCTAGAATATCTGATAAACGCAAGATCATGCGGGCTAGGACCTTTGATTCATTTAAAGAGTCCATGATCATAGCCATTGACCTCTTTAATACCAATGGTAAGCTCTTTAATATAAAGGAGCTTAAATATGAATTTAGGAAAATACTTGCTCAGAATGGGTACAATGTTAAATCCAATGGAGAGATGATTAAGGAATTCTTTGATCACTTTACTGGTATTGATAAAAAAGGTGAGGTTAAGATTGCCGGTATTAAGAAAACATCTATTGATAAAGACTTTATTAAGAATACTCTCATTCCTGATGAAGCTGCTAGGCTTAACACGATGCTTCCTTTTAAAAGCAAAGAGACTATTGATGAGAACTTTGCTATTTTATCCTTTATTCTAGGCAAGGGTTTACTCAGCACCAAAGCTGTTCTTATTGACGTATTTGATTACATTACTATAAAAGACAAGTTCCCTACATTAACTCAATCACGTTACAAGACATTATTTAAACTTCTTACTAAGGAAATTGTTCTTATTAAGCACAAGATTAAATCTATGCGTCAAGCCTTTACGGTCCAGTTATGCGAGTAATGGCTACTGGGGGGTTTAATACTTCACAAGATTTAGAATACGCTATTAACCAGATAATAAAAGACCTTGAGCATGATGGGAAGCAAGTAATTAATATCAAGTATGCGATCTCTACTTATTCAAGCGAGTCTTATGCTAATGAGCTACACTACGCTTTAATTGTTTACAAATAAACAACAATACCTTTATAAAAAGCATTTGTGCACCCATACCCCTCATTCTTATTTTTTAAAATATGAAAGCAACATTACCGCTGCTGGTACTCCTACTCCTAGTATCCAATAAATAGGGCTTATCGCTGCCTTAATATCACTTTTAAGCTCTTTCCTATTTTCCTTAAGCTCAGATAGTAGCTCGGCCCTTACTGTCTCTATGTCGCCCTTGACTGTCTCTATCTTGTTCTCAAGCTTACCTATCTTGTCCTCTAGCTTACCTATCTTGTCCTCTAGCTTACCTATATCACCTCTAAGCTCACTCCTTACTGACTCTATCTTACCATCAAGCTTGCTTGTGCCTTCCTTAACATCTTTACTAAGAGTTACCATTTGTTTCTCAAGCACAGTCATTCTAGTTTGCAAACTCTCATAGTTATAATTAGAGTTTCGAAGTAAAACATACTGAACTACTGCCTCTGGAAACCCCTTGTCAAGAAATACCTGCTTTACTTCCTCATACTCCGGTAAGCGATCATACGCAAGATTACTCATACACACCCCCTTGCATCTCAACCTAATCTCATTCTAATCTAATTTTAACATATTGTCTTGCTAGTTAATCTTTAAATAGATCCTCAATAGCTTTATCAGGATAAGTATCAATATTAATATTCTTACTAGCTGTACCTCTAACAGGTGCAGTAACAGCCATTGTAGCTGCTCCTACAACAGCAGTACCTGTAAGAGTAACACTTACATCCAAGCCTGTTCTAATCTCATCGCGAAGAGTATTAACATTTTTGTTAATCTTCTCCAAGATAAGCTTAGTACTAGCATTATCATTACGAATTGCAACCTTACGCTCGCCAGCATCAAGCGAGACCTTATCACCACTCACACTTTCCTTCTTGCGCCCAACCCCACTGAGTGCACCTATTACAAATGGCTGGTCAAATTTGTTATTAAGAAATGCAATCACAACCTCAGATCCAACCTCAGGTACATAATCAAACTCACGCCCTGCAATCATGCGAACTGCAGGCAAAGTAATAGCATGCCCTTCTAGCTCAACTTCAACAGCCAAGGAATTCTCATTTATCTGTACTACAACCCCAACTAAATTACTGGGTAGGTACCTTTTACACAACTCAATTATCTTAAACCCATCCATCTTTACTCCTTTAATACCTAAATTTTAACACATTTAATTGACCTTGAAATAATAATATGATATAATTATCTTTAGGCTGCTTGAATATATTGGGTTGAAGGATGAAGGTAGGAGAAGAAGAATTAAGGCAGTTTGTGCCTTTTGAGGAGCAGCAGGACATTCGGGAGGTTTTCTTTAGGAAGGCCGTTGATTTCGGGGTTGATACAAATTCTAATAGTAGAGATATTGCTTTATTAAACTTGATGCTTGAGCTTAGGCTAGACATTAGGAATGAGACTTACTCTGTTGGGAAGAACTATGATATTAGGAAATCAGAAGGTTTGTTCCTAGACATGGAAGCAAGCAAGATTGGACTTAGGAGAAAACCTGCTAGGGAAGCTAGACTTGTTTGCAAGATCATCGGTTCAGGCAATGGAGAGATTAGTAGCGACACTAAATTTTACTATGCTGAGCAACAAGAGACACAAAAGACAAACGGCAGGCTTGAATATACAGCATTAGATACAACTAAATTTACTAGTAAGGGTAACGATACAATACTACTTAAAGCCACAGTTGAGGGTGCTCTATATAACCTTGAGAAAGGGAAGCTTTATACAGATGAATTTATTACAGGCCTGACTCACTTAGAAATTGCAAGTATTAATACTAGGGGTGAGGATAGGGAAGATGATGAGGCTTATAGAGCTAGGATTTTAAGAGAAATTAATGGACTAACGTTACGAGACACAAACTCATATTACAAACGCAAGTTAGAGGATACAGATCTTATAAGAGAAGTTTTGATTGAAAGAAAGGGTGTTAATAATACCAAATTTACACTAAGACCTCATAAGGACACAACAACAGAAGAAGAGATGAAGCAACTGGTACTTAAAACTATTGCTCACAGATATGAGGTGTTAGAAAAAATTGATTATAAGAAGGCTATAAAGAAGACAGTTAACATCAAACTTAAGAAAAAAGACAACAGTATTAATAGCAATCTATGCAAGGCTAGGTTACAAAAATATATTGCAAGCCTTAATATGGGTGCGTCTTTTAGTTTATATGACATGTATCGCATGTTAGGCAATGGAGTTAATATCATTGTGCCTAGAGAAGATCAAACTGCAGCTGTTAACGAATATTGGGAGGCTTCAATCTCATTTGAGGATTAGAATGAATACAAAAGACAACATGAATACAGAAGACAGTATGCAGGTAGAAGTAGAAATAGATTATAATTGTAAAGAATTTGAAGTATACAGAGAATATTATCTTAATAAGATTAGCTACGAAGTACTAGAGAGCGAGCCACATAGAAGGCTTGCTGAGCTTGCTATTCATACATTTTATGAAGAATTTAAGATCGCACAAAGGGTACATAAAAACTTTTTTTGGCATCTACTAGATCCAGATAACCCTGCTGATTATAAGCACTTACAAAGTCAGGCACGTGCTTGGGGGTTCCCTATCTTCTCTTTTGAGAAGGAAGATAGGGAAAAGTTTTACCACAGAATGGTAAAAGAGGGTCTTGATTTCATTCAATGGATGGGTACCGCAAAACAGACAGAAGATATTCTCTCGACAATTTTTGGTAAGAAAGACGACAGGTGGTGGTACTCAGATTATCAAGAAGACGGGAAGGAGTTTATCTCTATTGAAGTCTACATGCTAGAAGAGGAGCAAAAACTACAGGCATTAGAATACCTAGAAAGAGCTATACCTCCCTACATTCAAATTGAGATAATCAGATTTGTATTAAAGCCACATAAACTAAAGAATGGCGCTAAGAAATACTCATACGATGAGCTTGTAGCAGCAGGTGGGTCGCCTTTCATTAAAGATGAACTTAAAGACTACGTTAAGGATGCCATTATGCTTCCTCATGAGGCGTTTACTCTTAATTCTGTTGTAAGCAAAAATTCATCTAGTAAGTTTACAACCTCTACTAAAAGAGAACTTATGAAAATAACAAAGGACTCAGGAGACCAAAAGGTAATAATCTTATTTACAGACCCTGCTATTAAACTACCAATCATTCAGGATGTGATTGATAACTATTTCCTCAGGGGAGATGACTCACAGATATATGTCTTCAGAGACCCTCAAGACATATATAAACACTAGGAGAAGATGAATGAGTGTGAATAAAACAAAACAAAATATACAAAATCAAGACTCACAATATGCAAAGCCATATGAAAAGGAGATCGAATCATTACAAAGATTGATTCTAGTAGATACCATGAAGGCAATTAAGGAAAAACTTTCAGAGGGTAACCTTGAAGACATTGCGAAAATCGATAATGTTAAAGATCTCAGATTAGCTATGGATTTACTCGTGGAAATGGAGGAAAGATTATACTTACTTAATGATAACAAACGTAATATTAGAATAAATTTTAACACCTTTGTTCCTAAATTTAGCATGCTAGGCTACTCTTACAACAAAGCAAGACATAAATTAGTAGCTAGTGCTAGGGGATTGGGCAAGACGCATAACTCTGCTCGTATTTGGCTTGAATATCTACTTGAATCAGACAATAACATGTCTTGGTTT
Organism: Borrelia sp. RT5S; assembly: GCF_021165755.1. NCBI lineage: Bacteria > Pseudomonadati > Spirochaetota > Spirochaetia > Spirochaetales > Borreliaceae > Borrelia > Borrelia salvatorii. Next base: position 24,271 of record NZ_CP088940.1, on the reverse strand, counting down.
AGATACACTGAAGGTGCAGTACATGACAGTTTCGTAAATTTATTTACACACATAATAGAGAAAGAGAACCTTAAATCTCTTTTCAAGGTTCAATATAATAGAAATAGCGGATTATGGGAAGTTAAGAGTAAGGTAAGCAATTCTATTCTTGACTTCAGAGGTGGTTATTCCCCTCATATGCTTAAAGGACTTGAAGGAAAGAATAAATTATTATTCGACGAGGCTATTGAATTCCCTATTGAAACTCTGCTTAAACTTGAAGGTAATGTGAAGCGAAGTGACAAGGTTGAATTTTGGTATCTATTCAATTATGGTGAGCCCTCTAAGGGTGTGCTTACAAGTTCTACACACTTAATAGAGGGGTTTAAGAAAAGAGGTGCTTATATCCTTTCACTTAAGCCTGAGGATAATATTTACCTTGATCCTGCCTACGTAGAAAACCTAGAAGGGTTTAAATACTTAAGTCCTGATGCCCACTATGAAGCCACTGGTAAGCGAGTTTCTAGTAATGAGATTTGCAAACCAAAACCAAAACTTAATATTTTAAGACGAACAATTAAGAGAGGGTATCAAGGACCCCAATACTAATCTAGCAAGCGAGACGCTTTGTTGTGTTCCAAATCACTGCTTAATCTACCCCTTGAGAGTAAATTAACCTCATAGCTAGTATCCCTTTTATAAACAAACTCTTCCTTAGCTACATATCCTGATAACTCACGTCCATATTCTCTAATCTCTATAAATTTAAGCTCAACCTCAAGGTAATTCCTAGCATTTCCCTTAATATCTATCTCTTGAAGGTAATACCCAAAATTAGTAGGCTTAAGCCCTGCTATTAAAGAAGATTGAATCGATATCTCATATGGCCTTGCTCCTTCCTTCCTAGTACGTCTATATGATTCAAACAATTCATACAGCTTTGCTACTTGCTCTTCTTTAGTTATAATGCTGTACTGCTCCTCGCTGGATAAAGACTTACTAGCTAGTCCTCTCCTATTACTAGCAACTAGCTCTTTTAAATAGTCAATATCAAACACATCGTAAATATTGGCAGTTAGAGTAAAAGTTGCAGGTTCAAGACCATTATACAAGTAATGTGGTACCCCAAGGCCTTGCTTACCACTAGGGGAGATAATCTTAACCTCACTCCTATTCTTATGGTTATGCTGAAATCCTACTATATTGTAAAGAGTAATCTTGCGATCTAATTCGGATCCCTTCCCATCATCAGCACCATAAACTAAATCTAGGAAGCAATCGTCTCTTGCTACGGGTACAAAATAAGGAACATTGATTGGAAACAAAGGCATAAAATCCTTCTCGTTGCTGCCCATCCTGAGGATTTGTAAAACCCTAAGTCTCATTGACGCCTTAAGCTCAATCTCTCCTGTTGAAAAATCAAGGCCTTCTAGCAAACAGATAATCTTATCTATAGATTTAGCATTTAAATTTTGTTCTTCTGAATGTATATATATACTAATCTTTTCCGTATATGCTGAATAAATTTGATCAAAAAAGTAAACATTCTCCGGTAATTCTAAATCTAGGGTCCCTCCACTGAATGACCTAAGAACACCTACAAGCTGTCCTTTCATGTTATATTGCTCTTCATTCTCAAACTCTAGGTCTAGCGAAAAATTAAGAGGGTATATGGGTACCATATCATTATTATGTTCAAGTTCAATAGAAAGTGAATCCCTATCATAAAAGTATGTATTCTCAAGATAAGGATCTGCCCTGCTCCTAATAGGCTTAGCTTCTATCTGAGCTAGTGTAATCTTTTTATATAAATCATTAATGCCACCCAAGACATTGGTTGTAATCTTATTATTTACAACAGTATCTAGTACCCCTGCGCCTGCAACCTTAAGTTCATGCTCAACGCGTCTCCTAATACCTCTTGCAGCCTGTACAGCGTCTTCAAGCATCTAGGCCGCCTCCAAATAAAAAAGACTTTCTTAAAGTTTCTAATAAATCTAATTCAGCCCCACTATCATGTTCAATTCCTACCTTATCTAGGATACTTGCAACATTCCTATCAATGTTTGCTAGAAAGCCTACTCCCTTATCTAGTGAACTCTTAAGATAAGCTATATCCTTCATTCCAGCCTCTAATGAAGGCAATTTAACGGCCTCACTAAGATTTTTCTCAAAATCAATTTTAACAGCACTAGTTAAGTTTGAAAGTGAGGCAAGCCGTGTGTACCCAAGTGAATAAACCTCAGAAGATCTTCCCATATTCTTAAATAAAGTCTCAGATCGTTTCTTTAAATCATCAAGAGATTTCATGGCCGATTGCGAGTCCCCTACTAATAAATCTCCAACACCAGTTAAATCACCAAAGTATGATATAACTCCAAGCACTCCTTCCTTAGCGGTACCACCTATGATCCCCAACTTCTCTTTTATTGAGCCTGCAAATTCAGATAACTTTCCTAACACCCCATCTAGTATTCCCTTAAGAGAATCAAACAACCCTGTATATTCAAGACCTAGAAACAATGCACTAGCAGCTGCACCTGCAACACCCGCCTTGCTTGTAACAAGTGCAGCAGCCATCTTGATAATCTTACTTGATACTTCATTATAAATGGTTCTAGCCTGCTCACCAACTCCTAGAAATAGTAAATAAAACATTTTAGAAAGATTAGGGATTACTTTAGCTAACCCCGTAAATGCCGTAAACGTAGTTTTTGCAAAAAGAACAATTCCTGCTGTTCCCATCTTAATAGCTGAGGGTAGGGCAGTAGAGAATACACTAAAAATTCCCTTGCCCAATCCCCATACAGCACTGCCCAAACTTAAGAATAGCCCAACTAAAATATTACTCCTGCCTAGAACAAAAAGTCCCTTAATAATACTTCCAAGGCCTCTACCCATGCTCTTAAAGCCCCCTCCTATATCTGTAAACATGCCCTTAAGAGATCCCTTATTATGATACAATCCCGTTAATGCAATTATCATAGGCGCCATATCAGAGAAAATAGATAAAACAGAACCTGCTGCTCCCATACTAAAAGTTAAACCACCTCCTAAGACCTTAGCAAATATATTATTGCTCTCTCTCATCTGATTAATAAATCCTATGGAAGTGCTCCCAACATCTAAAGCCATCCATTTAAACCCTCTAGCAATCTTTCCATACCCAACTTGAAAATCCTCAACCATAGTATTAAATGCTTTACTACTCCCCGCAAAGGTTCTATTCATAAGATTCGCATTATCTTCATATTTTTTAGTCATGAAATGATTATTAGGATTTACCTCTTTATTATTCTCACGAGTGAACGAATCAATTTGAGTCTTCATTCCACCTAAATTTGGAATCGAGATTGCAACCGACTTAGATCCTCTTATGGTAAAGACCTCCATAAGATCACTAATTACATCCCTTAAGTCCTTGTCCTTATGCTCTGATTTGGATAAAAAATTAATGTGTGATAGCGTTTCAACTAAATCCATCTCAGCACCATTCTTGTGCTTAAACTCAGTTCCCCATCTCTTCTTAGCTCTAGCTAATCTTATAAGAAAATTATTAATAGCAGTATCAGTTTCACTAGCCGTCACTCCAGCAGAAGTCATGGTACCTGCCATTACCCCCAGTTCTTCTAATGTAAACCCAGCACCAAGATTATTAGTAGTTAAAGATTTTGATAATGCCTTATATGGGGTCTCTCCCCTATCCAGATTAAATTTATACTTGTTAGATACCATACTCATGGTATTAAGTGTACGCTCCATTATAACCCTAGGATCAATATCAACTGTGTTATCTGCCCCGTACTTCTTCCCATGTATCTGATAGAATCCCTTCATCTGATTGTAAGAATTGACTAAATAATTAGTCATATCCGTCCTTGCTATTTCAGGAAATATCTTATCAGCATGAGATAGCATATCAAGCCCCACAAGAGCCGATGACATATCCATATTACCAGATAGAAATGTTCCATAGCTTTTAACAGCGTCAGAATAGGAAATATTTTTAAGGGGATTATTTAGAGTAAATTTCATAATATCTTCGCGTATTTTAGATGCAGCTTCTTGCCGCTTGATTAAATGAAGCAGGCTTCCATCAGGATCTTTAAGATTAGTTTTACTAATAAATTCCTTGTCCACATTAGAAGAGTCAAGAAACATAGAAAGCCTAGCAAACCTGTTTTGTACAGATCCACTACCCTCTACAGCACTCTTTGTAAAATCAGCAATAGGACGCGAAAGCACACTAAATGAACGCAAGGCAGTTTCCCTAAATCTATATAGCTTGTAGCTATTATTATCCAGCTTCATTCCAAACTCATCAAAAAATATACCTATATCATCTCCTTGCCTCTTAAAGCTACTACTAAAATCAATATTGGAAAAACTATTAAGCTTGCTAGTTATATTCCCAAGCGAGTTCTTTGTATTCTTTGCAAATGAAGCAACCGTTTGATTCAAGCCACTAAAAGATTTATTGATTGCATCTGAGAAGAAATTAAAATTCCCCTGTAATTTTGCAAAAGTCTCATTCATCTGAGTAAGACTTTCAATTACCCTACCAATACCTTGCCTAAAAGTTTCATCTTTCAGCAATAACTCAAATGAAGCATTAAATTCATCGTTCATTCTTACTTCTCCTAATTTTTCTTCCCAAGAATCCTACGAGCAGCATCACATATTGCATCAGACCCAACCTTAATTTTATGCTTTACGATATTATCTAAATCCATTTGCGCTCTTAAGCACTCCTTATAGCTTATCTTGTCAGTGTCGATTGAAAGATATAGCATGGCAAGGGATCTAAACATATCATAATTCTTCTTCATAGCTTTAAATTCTTGACTCCTAGAGTGCCCTCCATTAGTAACCATAGATCTTTGAGCAGTCGATCTCTTCGCATTTCCAATTGATTTCTCCCCTTCGCTCAAGAAGAAAGGAAAATACTCTTAATGCTATGAAAGGATGTTTTTTAACCAAAAACTCTAGTACATATGCTACTTCTTCTTCCTGACATGGATATAGCAATGTTTTATCAATAACCTCCCTTGCAACCCTCTCTTTCTCATCAGAAGAAACACCCTCTGGAAAAATACCTTGGTAAGCAATTATCTCTCCCATATTAAGTTCCCTGAAATACAGATATCCAAGCTCTTGAACAAAAAAACAACTAACTGGAGCTCCCTTATTAGCTTGTACAACAGCTCTGTATTCTTCCTTTTCAAGCCTTGGATATCGTAACTCTACCTCTATCCCCATAGTGTCATCCAATTCTTCTTTATTCAATTCAACTTTTCTTGTCCTCATCTTCTTTATGCTCTCTTCTCTCTTTATTGTCTTACTCATACACATTGTCTCCTATTAAAACAAATATTCTGTTGCGCAAACATAACCTGCGAATAACCCTTACTTGCATAGTGCACAACTTTGCTTATTCTCTTATCGTTTATGAAATTTAACGATCTTACACTTAAATTAATATCAATTAAATTGTTCCCAAACACAGTAACGCTGTGTTTGAGTTTCTCAAGCTCTTCTAGCTTCATATAAAGCAGGACAGTTTCCTTATCTATATAATAAGATAAACCATACTGTGTTCTACAAAACCCAAGGAACTGACTACCATCTCCTGTGAAGGTAAAATTTAAAACTTCAAAGTCATTAACAACTCTGTATAGCTTACTGCCTACAGAGTCAATAATAGCCTTAAGACTATTATTTTCCTTAAAGGACTTATTAAAAATTACCTGCTTTAAGTCAGTTACAACCCTAGGGGTGCAGTAGTAGATAAATTCCCTTCTATTAGCAACAACTACAAACTCGTACGATGCAAAATTATCAGCAACCCTTACAACATCACCAATATTAAGCTTGGTATTAGTTTGAAGAATGAAAATCATAAAATCACCACGATCAACAATAAAAGCGGAATAATAGCCTATTTGCTTTCCACCAACTACTACACGCAACACCTTATATCCCCTGCTAATCTAGCTACCCTCTTAAACTACCCCAATAGCTCTACCAAAATTCCTTGTAGCAACAAGTACTCTGTCTATATACTCATCAGGCTCCTTGGTCAACTTACCCTTAATCTTAGCCATAATTGGCTTGCCGCTATCATCATTCATATTGGTATATTCCTGCCCTGTTATAATGACGTTTAGAACATGCATAATTCTATTCTTGTGATTCTCATCGTAGAAAGAAACATTAAACATAATTCCATTCTTAGTCATAACCCCATCGGGCATGTCTTGATAATAAGATTTAAATTTGATCCAATCATGCATATGTAATTCCATATCAAAACTTCCGTCAAACTTACCTCGTGCCCAACCTCTGGTTAAATGAGCCTTGCTAGGATCTCCAATTCCGTAGGGAATCATCGTACCCTCTTGCTGAAATGGATAATTTATACTGCTTACAACAAAGAAATTCTTACGATCAGCATCAATTCTTATTGACGAGTAATCATACATTGGTGAATCAACATCTACCATCTCTTCTCCTCCATTATCTTTAAGATTAAACCCCAAACTTTAAATTCCATATCTTAACTCGCTTTAGGTAATGAGAATCTAAATTCATTCTTCATGTACCTAATCTTGCCTAGTGGAACAATGGCAAGCTTAATTACAATAATGCCTTCTTGTAATAGTGATCCCTGCGTCTGTACCTCAATAGTAAAATCACTATATGAACCTGACATATGTTTCTCAATTGCCTTCTTACATGACTCTTTAATCAAGACCGTAAAGCTATCCTCACCCTCAACAGCACTAATATCAAGATTGCGGTTTAAAAAATTACCTACAAGCTCTCGTCTGAGAATATACTCAGCTCTATACATGACCCTAGTACGCTCTACACAGTCATAATCACTCTCATCTGGAGAGAAGAGCCTAGCTTCAGTTACATAAACACCCTTAAACCCTTCTACATTTCTAAATCCTGTATATCCAAGCTGTGCTATTTGCTTAACATGAGTCAGTGTAACGTCACTTGATAGACCTATAATACCCCTGACACGCCCTTCATTATTTAAAACCTCACTAAGAGATCCATAATAAAGAGTTGAACTTAATTTTCCTAAGAAAATCCCAAATGGAATACCTCTAGTAGCCTTTCCTAGGTAATTCTCATATATTACAGGCTGCCCTAGAACTAAAAGCTTGATTGAAGGCGTAAAGCTAGATTTCCTCTCCTTACGCAAATCCTCAATATAAGTATCCATTGTCTCGTCTTTAGCCAGATTTCTAAATCTCATTACAACGAAGAACTCTCTCTTATTCTCTGTTGAGATATGATCAAGCTTGCTTACAATGTACTGCCAGTCGGATGCCTTGCTATTAATATCAAGAGCTAGGAATTCTATGTAATCTTCTATTGCAAGCATACTCTCAAGTGCAGCCAAGATTCCCTTTTGGGTATTCTTAAGCTTAGGTGCAAGATTATAGGTAACATATGATCCTTCAGGATAAGAATAACTAGAAGTAGCACTAAATTTAATCTTGATTCCTAAATCCTGTATCTCAATCTCACTGTCCTCTTTAACTTGCATAACCTTGGTTTTAATCCCCTCATACTCAAGGAAAAACTGTGCAGCGTCTTTAGTGCCCCCCTTAGAAATAGTGGCCTTAATATCTATAGGCTTGTAAAGATCATCACCACCTGTTATGGTCAACGTATAGCTTGCATCCTTTGATTTATCCCCAGCTGTAGTAACCATACTAGACTCACGCTCACCTATAGGGATTGCATAAATAGTACCCACACTGTATGTGAAGAAATCCTTACATGTATCTGCTAGCATAGAATGCCCCAAGACGGAGCAATCTTCTAGGCTAGTAAGCTTAGCGTATGCTGCTGTCTTTAATTTGGGTGCATATCCTAGAATAGCGAAAACACCACTTTTAAGCTCCTTCTCCTTACGCAAGGAAAAATCTTTAAACTGAGTCTCTAAATCTGGTAATTTATATCCTGTTCCCATTAACAAAACTCCTTCTGAAATTCACTAAGCTTGCTCATAAATTCATGTCTTGTAACCTCTGTATCATACAAATACCCAGCATCTACTAAGAATGCATCAAGATAATCAGCATCATACCCACTCTGATCTATTAATTCCTGCACAAATATCCCAACTTCTCGTCTTTGTGTCTCAGCATTCGATTCAGTATTAGTATCTACCTGTCTCCTAGACTCATCATTCTTTATTTGTTTAACAACACTCAAATCTTACCTCCTACCTATCAATTCAATTTTTATGTCTTTTAAATTTATTAAATCTAATTGTTGGCGTCTAAATAGAGGAAATATCATCTTAAAGCTTATAGATGTTCTACCAAGGGGCTTCTTGCCTGCATAATCACTAAAGCTATCATAGAAAATCCTATCAACTTGTATTTTGCACTCCCTATAACCGCAAAATACAAAGAAAATGTTTGTACATGAACATATCTTCCCTTCAAGTAAAGAGACAACATCAGCATCAGCACCAATAATATCTAGCGTGATCTGATAATGCCCAAGACCTACAAGAGTTACCTGTTCTTTATTAAGAAAAGCAGTAGTCCTATAATTAGCCTCTACATTGCATCCTCTAACGTAGCCTATTAAAACAGGTTCATTATAGCTTCTAGAAACAAGTAGACGTTCAATATCCTCTTCTGTGGCATCAAAAATAAAAGCATCTTCTGGAATACCAAATGCCATAAAATATTTAACAAAAATTTGCCTTACTATACTCTTCATCGATATCTAGCTCCCGTTTTAAAGATTATTTCCCCAATCTTATGTTTAAATGATCTATCTAATCCTAGGAAAGGCCTTGCGGGTATATTTCTCCTCCGATCTCCACTCATGTGTACACCCGCATACTTTAAAGGTGACCCCACGACTATAGACTTACCCTTAATGTAGTAGGTAATAGAATTCCTAAGGGTTCCATCGATAAACAAAATCTTTGCTCCCACACCTGTTCCTCGCTGCTTACTCCTTCCTAAAGACAAACCACGACTCTTATTTCCTATATACCTACGCCTTACAAGCGTAGAATTCTTTAAAGGTACCCATGCACTCCCATCAGGTGCACACTCATTATCAAAACAATTATTACTAATCGTTACTAATTCCTCTCCAATCTTATTTAAAACTCCTCTATTGCGAGCAGGATTTATTTTTTGTGATATTTGATCTACAAATTTAGTAAACATCTTAAATGCTTTTTCAAGCCCTTTAAATTTAAACATCTCCTCTATATCTCCTTTGGTTTCTTGATACAATACTTGCCCGCATAATACTCCCAGCAGATCCTATTCTCCTACCTGCTTCAAGCTTTGCAAGTCTGCTCTGGTATACTGCAACAATGTCATTTCTAACTCTTACGATCTCACGATCAGCCTCTCTACTAGCTCCTATAGCAAGGACAATATCACCTGCTGTGACACGCAATGAGTTATACCAAACGCGCCCATCCTGTTTGTACGCTAGATTACCAAGTCTCTTCTCAAACGCCACAACCAGTCCAGTAGAAGAATTAAGATTATTTAAGATAAATGAATTTACTTCCTCATTTTCAACAATAACCTTAGAAGCACTTTGAGTATCAACCTCTTCAAACTTTAAATACTTACTAACCTTAATATTGCTAGCCTGATTACCTCTCTTAAGTCCTGCTAAATACCCCCTTACGCTTTCAAAAAGAAGATGCCCGTATACATTTACAAAATCATTAACACCTAAACCTAACTCATTCATCAATACTCCCTTAAAATAGGCACTAGCGTCGCATACTCAGGTTCTATGTCTATAGGATCTGGATAGGATGTATTATCTGTGTAGGTAGTAAAAGTATGAGAATGTGAGCCTGCATAAGAAAAAGTATCTGTTTTAGTGTCTGTAACATAATCGTAATAAGACCAACCAAAATGGTGTGGTGCGCCTTCATAATGGTAGGAAACATACTCATGAGTATGTCTCCCAGCCTCAGCTGTCTTGCCATTAAACACTAAAGAAGGTATATGACTAGTCTTGAGTCTATAACGAGTCTCGCCTCCCAGTGAAGCATGACTACTACTAAACCTTATAAACCTATCTCCAGCCTCTCTTAAGACTCTACATCCCCTAAGAGTGATATAGTCTTTAAAATCATCCCTTGTGTAGAATGAAATAGATTTAACTGGAAATCTAGGAATCTGATGTTCCCTATTAATAGGATACACCCTGCCTTTAAAGATGAATGCTAGCGCTAGCTTTGACTTATACTGAGGATCGTCTTTCCAAGAATACCAATAAGGATCAGGGTTTGATGCACCATTGTATGCAAAATATCCCAAAGACAATTTAGCTCCCTTGCCTTGAGTACAAACAAATATAACTGATTCTCCTACATCCTTTACATGACTTGGGGCTATTAAAATAGATTCATTACTAATTTCAACCAACTCACCTTGGGGTGTAAAGCCACAGCCTGCTGTGGTGGAAATCTTTCTATTCTCTAGTGAGATATCAAACCCCTCCACTACGCGGCCATACTTGCTCTTGCTATAAAACACAAGATCACTCATTATTTTATCTTTCATCCTATTTAAGTAATTTATATCCATAGGCAGGCCACCTAGGAAATTAAACTTACTAATCATCAGTATACTCTCTCAATTGGGGCTAGATTTCTACACTTAGGAGTAAGCTCAAGCGCCCTTTGGTATGAATTATTATATTCTAACGGATAGACCAAATGAGTATGACTACCCTCATAGCTAGTCTCTTGTGTAGTGCTGGGATTGTCGTATCTGATCTGATCATAAAGATAATCAGATCGATACTCAGGATCCTGATTACGGTATTTACTGTAGTAAGTAAACTGATGTGTGTGTGAACCTGTTGTGTTAGTAACGCCTTCAATACTAAGTGTTGGAATATGTCTGGTTTCTAAAGTAAACCTGCTACGCCCTCCACTTCTTACAGCTGACCGTACGCCGCCTCTTCCTTCAGACACAATGCTACATTTAAGATACCTAGCATTAAAATCATCTACCATCCTACATCCTCTAAGTGTGATGTAATCCTTAAAGTCTGTTCTTTCAAATAAAAACAGGCTACCAACGGCTCCCATAGGTTCTTGATGCGGTCTATTAAACTCGGATACAGAGTTGTCTTTAATAAATCCAACTGCCAAATAATCGTGATACTGCTCCTGATATGTTTTTAAATAAGAATAAGGATCAAAGACTCCTCCACTAAACTCATATGAGATAAGATGTGCCTCTAAAGCCTGCTCATTATTTGTTTTTCTTACAAAAACTAAATGCACATACTCAGTCCCCTCATATACACTGGCAACCTTAACTGAAACAGCGTCCTTTAGGTTTATTAAGCTACCAGAGGGTGTAAACCCTATACCACTAGATAGCGTAACTTTCTTAGCAGAGGTATCATATACTAGACTAAACCCTTCTATTACTCGTCCATAAACCTTGCAAAGATTAAACTTAGCAAAATGAACATCAAAATCATTCCTAATTTTATTTAAATCCTCTGCTTTAACTGGTAAATGCTTGCTAAAACTCATCTCTAGTATTCCCTCCTAACTGGAAGGCATGTGACATAATCGGGGAATATATCTAAGGTCTTGGGACTTGAATTTTTAAAAACACCCGTTGCCGTATGTGTGTGCTCACCAGCATAAGTGCTACTGGCTTCTGAATTAAGATTAAAATAGGCATATGCGGTCTTATCAGTATATCGATATCGCTTGGAAAGAATACCTCGGTCATTGCTATATTTATGTCTATGCCCACCATCTTTACTTGTCACTGTTTGCTTAGTTTTAAGAGAAGGGATATTAGCTTTACCTAACACCCAACCCCAAACACCTGCCTCCCCACCAGCATTCCTACTATCAAGCCTTATAAGGCGGTCTTTATAATCATCCTCGCAAACTACGCAACCCTTAAGAGTAACGTAGTTTATAAAAGACCCCCAATATGGAAATACTGTACCCACGGGATAGTAAGGCTCGTTCTCCTCTCTATTCAGCTGGTAGCACGTATTTTCATACATACATCCTAGTAGGAGGCAATCTTTATCTAGGATCTCTGGATCATTATCTAGTGTATAGTAAGGATCAAAAAATGATGATCTCTTGCTCATGCTTTTCTCTTTAAGTGAAATACGAGGCTCAAGTCTGCCCTCAATCCTATGACCCTTAGTAAACTCCTTATCCGACTCATCTTTTATTAAGATCTCATTGCTAGTAGTAAGCTTGCCAGCTTTTAGGAAAATAAAGGCAGACCTTGACTGGCGCAAGCTTAAGTCAATACCCTCATCCCTCCTAAGCTGTACATAATATCCAGTACTTGTAAACCCACACCCTGCTGTGATTTCAAGGGCCCCAAATTCGTACCTCAGCTGGAGCCCTTCTATAACCTCTCCATACTTTGATCTCTTGCTTGCAACCAATGCACTTTTGAAATACTCTTGATAATCATTAAAATCTTGACTTGAAGGTGTGGCCCCACTGGTAAACTTCATGTCTATAACCCTTAAACCTCAATTAACCTTAACTTAAGAAGATGGATAATTCTTAGGCAGCGTTTTAGCGTCAGTTAGTTTAAGCACTGAGATTAAATTAGGATTTTCTACCTTCAGTTGCCCAATAAGACTAAATTGTGCATAGTGCTGTCCATTAATCCCACCCCTCTCTTGGTAGTACCTTCTAGCAAACTGCCCGTTACAAAATCTTGCCCTCTCATAATTATCCGATTTAGTTCCATCGTAGAGGAAATTCCTAAGTCCTACGCTCTTTGAGTAAACATCAGTACTTCGTGCGTAATGCAGTAAGTATATGTATCCGTCATAAATACTATCCTCAGGCAACTGAAAAATAAATGGCTCTATTCCTAATGCTACTTTTAAAAGGGCTGCCTCATCGAATTCAGGGATCCTATAAATCTCCATTCGCTTCTGTATTCCCTTATCAGTAGCAATAATCGCACCAGCAGTCTTAGCAGTCATTGCTATTCTGTTAGGCTGCAAGCTCATCTTGGACCTAGCTTCTTTAAGTTTGCTAATAAAGTCATCTGTTGACTTTACCTCAACGGGAGTTGATTTTGTGTGTAACTCATTCATACCCTTAAGAAGATAATCACGATGTACCACCTCAGCTAAATTTTGCATAACTATCTTCTCAGCTTGCTTTATAGCCTCCTCATCTCTATAATCAATATCACCAAAAGTCCGCTCAAGACTGTATCCTGTTAGCAAAAAGGTGCTTTTAGCTAACCCGTCTTTTAATTGCTTAGGATCTGATGAGAATGATGCAAGCTCACTACTCTCCTGCTTATCCTGCATAGCATACAAGGCAAGGGTACCTCCCTTCTGGTTAACAGGCGTCCTTAAAAAAAGACCATCTATTACGTCAAGATAAGGATTATCGAAATACTTATCCGCTATCAATCTTTCCCTATAAAGTGGGTTATTAAAACTAATATTAAAATTATTCTTACTAGACATTCTCTTCTATCTCCTCTACTTTGTTCTCTATTCTGATTCTGTCTTTATTCTTACTAGTAAAATCATCTTCAGCTTCTGTAAAGCTTACGAATCCATTTTGATTCTGGTGTAATTTAATTTTTGCAATAAGATCTTTATAAGAAGTAATGTAATTGGTTACTATATCCCTCTTTGATTCCCTATGCGATAGCCTAGCGAAATTTTGATTAAAAGTTTCTATACGATTAGTTAACTTCTCAAGATAAGCTAAACTGGCTACGTCTATGTTCTTATTCTCACTAGCATCCTCGGTACCCGTTACTTTATCTTTAATAGATTCTATGATGCTAGTTAAAGCCTCACCTATCTTATCTCCTATCCGCTCTGCAATCTGCGCACAATATTGATTCTCAATTTGCTCTGCATTCTGCTCAGCTTGCTCCCCTTCTCTATTCTCTTTGCTCATAAATCCTCCTTCTGTCTTTATGTCCTCTCCTAGTTTTAAAAACTTTTTAAGTCTTGAATGAAATATGATATTAACCCTATCTTGGTTAAGGAATACCCCTTCATTTAAATAGCTGTCACTGGGCATGAATTTCCTCTTAAGTCTCTTAACTAAATTCTTCTCAGATACTCTAGCTATATCTACTGCTGGAATGTCACTACCCAATATGGCCATGCCACCTAGGAAACGATTATCAGTATCCTGCTGTTCCTTAACATAGAACTCCCCACTGCAACCCCTTAAAGCCCCAGCCTCAATTAAATTACACAGCTCCTCGTCAATACTACCTGAGAAATATAGAATATCTTCCCTACGCACTACTTTATCAATCCAACCATTAGCTCGCTGTGCCTCAGCACCCCTACTGAGGAAATCACTGTGACCAATAAAGATCGGAATATCTCTCTTCTCTTTTTTAAAATTTGTAATAATATGCTCTAAGGTTTCACTTGTAACCTCAAAATCACCGTTAAACACGCCTGTGGTTAAAAATGGAACTTCCTCTAACCTTGCTATCAATTAAACCTCCTTCTCATCTATAAAACCTCCTTTTCATCTATAAAAATATCCTCATCGCCAAGTCCATATACTTTCTTAAAGTAATCCTGCCTAAACTTAATGCCGAACTCTTTTTTAAGTTCTATGTCCCTTGCAAGTCTTGCCTTCTGGTCAAATCTTTCTATGTACCTAAACTCAGGATAAAATTCCTGCTCACCAAAATTAAGATCAACTACTTTCTTAATAAGCAAGCAAATACCTTCCTGCACAAAACGCCTATCAGCAGCAGCATAATCCTGCCGCACCTCTTGGTGCGTCTTGGATATCGCATAACTCCCCGTTGTACCACTTTGTGTAGTTAATGTCTGACCAAGTATTAATTTAGATATTTGCATGTCAGCATATTCCTTAGCACTCAGAAACGCATTATTTGTTGCATCTTTACTTAAGAATTCCTTAATATCAATCTGATAGCTATCTGGGTGCAGCACGGTATAGCAATTATCAGCTGAGGATACTTTATGCAAAATGTCATTATCCTGCTCCTCTGTAGTCTCGCCTGTCTTGCTCTTAATAGTAACCATCGATCCTGTTAGGAGTTCTATAAAGCATTGGTGATAATAATTTGCTACTTCCTTGCGCTCGTATTCACCCCATACAGTATAGAAAAGAGGAAAACCACTAGCCCCATGTTCAATGCCATTTACAAGAAGTAAATGCTTAAAGTAGCCAAGATCATTTGTACCAGTAGTGCTTGCGGTAAAGAAAACCTTATCATCTTCAATCTTAATATGTTCATTTAAAATGAAATCGATGTTTTCTACCATAAGAAATATGCCATTACCATGCTCTTCAATACCCCATGTAAGCTCAAGGCATGCAAATCCAAAGGCTATTGCGTTCATGCACAGCTTTGCTATCTCAAACATAGAAAACTTTTCAAATTGTTTCTTTACAAACTCATATATCTCACGCTCACATCCATTTGATATGATCTCGTAATCTAGTGAGAGTGCTGTAAGTCTTGTGTTCCATAAACTTGCAACCTGACTATCAAGGAATACAAGATTTCTTAACTTGTCAAACGGTATGAAGTGATATGTATCATTTACATACGTTGATAGATTCTTCTTAAGTTTCTTGCTTCCCTTTATTCTAAGCTCACGTTCTCCTTTGCTTACTTCCATACTGCCCCCTCAAGTAAATCTGTATAGTTCTCAAGCAGCCATATGTAGAGCAGGGCCTTGCGTAAATTATCCTCCTCGCTAGTCCCCTCGTCGTAGTAAAACTTAACGGGGCGTGTTTTTCTAACCTTAATATCAAGGGTTGCTGTTGTGGTACAACTAGTAAGAGTTAGGATTGCAAAAACACAACTCATTATTAAATATCCTATTAACCATTTAGTATTCATTTACGCTTATTAAACTCCCTAATAAACTCTTTTAATGTTTTATCGTAATGCTTGCGTGCAAGAGCATCGCTCTTCTCTTTTCTTATAATATTGGCCTGCCCCTTCCTTAAAGCCTTAGTAAGGCGTAGTAATTTAGTTAGACTGTAAAAACATAAAAGACAGGCTGCAATAACAAATCCCCACAATTTACTAAAAATATTCATAACACCTCCTAAGGCTTAACAAAGAGTTACCCATTTACTTTAAGTCCCTAAAAGGATTAAAGTAACAATAATTTAAAGAGCACCTGTGCTACTACCACAGCCACTGCCCCTGTCAGAAAAGAGACTGTAATAAGTCTCTTGTTTTCCTTTATGATTTTTATCAAGACGCGACACCTCCTTCTTAGTAAAAATTCTCTTAGAAAATTTATTGTATAGCCTTCCTCTTTTATCCAAATTAAGGCTATCGTAGATCACATTGTTATCTTGAGTTGCAATAAAATGACTAGAGCCTGCCTCCAGTTTGACCTCAGTAATTTCAAACTCTTCTTCCCTGCTGCGGTATGATATGTTCTCATATCTAACACTTGCAAGGATCCCATACCACTTTAAAACCTTACTAGGATCTACTATGTAGCAATTACTCCTAATAAAGCTTCTAGCCACAAACTCCTCATAGGCAGTATTGATATGCTGGTGTTTAAAGACAAGTCCCTTAAATTTAGAGACAAAGAAATGTAGAGAAAGCAAGTAACATCCCCATTTCCTAATAGGAGTTACAAACCTTACATCTTCTTGTTCTAGCGCAAACATATGTTTATGCTCCCAAAACACTCATTATTAAGATCCCAAGCCTGCCTCACTTGTCTAGTCATCCTCGCCTAGTCCCTTCTCTTTATTTCTTCTTGTAACAAATCCCTTGCTTGCCTTACATCCAACTCCTGCACCAAAAAACCCAACTCCACTTACAAGCGCAACAGAAGCTATCTGTGATACCTCACCACAGATAATCAACGACATGATAGACACCACAATGGACAAGTACACGCACAAATGCGCTAGTATGAGTCCATGCTTTGCTATCATCTTCGTTTGTGATTTCTTCTTTTTTGTATGATTTTTATCCCAATACTGCACTTAAACCCACCCTAACAACTTAAGTACCCCAAAAAGAGCAGTAGCAACAGCTGAGACCTTCACAATGAATGTTCCAATATTATTGAATGTATTAAACGAAATGTTTGTTCTCTTAATGCTTTCCAGCTCTGTGGAAAGCTTATGGTAGTAGGCACGGGTTGTCTTCTCCTGCCTATCTAGTTTTGATATTAAAAGTTTTCTTAAATCTTCAAACTCTTCTCTAAATTCCTTATACTCATCTCTTAAAACATCTACTTTTCCAATGAGTCCGTTCCCATTCTTACTCAGATCAGGATTAAACCCTAAATATGTGCGTATGTAGGATACCTGCTCAGCAAAATTCTTAATGCACTTTCTTTCTCTATACTCCAACTTTGATATGGCACTTTTGATAAAAAAACATTATCTTGTAAAATTAATGCTACTGCTAAAGTAAGAATGGGTAAACTACATTATACCATAAAATAATCTTCTTGTCAAGCTATTTGTTTCACCATTCCTTCTTTTTTCTTTGTTTCATATTCCCTTTTCTCTATATTTTCCCTATAGGTGCCTAATAAAGGCACCGAATATAGAGAAATACCACTAATGAAAGATAGTAACTAATGAAAGATAGTAATAAATATTCATTAGTTAATTATATTAAATTTTATCAAAAAAATACAATACCATCCTCTCCTGTGAAGACATTATTTTTAAACTAAAGATTATTACAAGGAAACAATATATTTAAAATTAATAATAAGTAACTAAAAAAAGGATGGTAAATATGATAATAATAGGCAAATTAAGGTTCTATAAGCCCAGTGAGATAAAGAATATTTTAGAGGAGATTTATAATCTCCCTTACAGTGAAAGCTATCTCTACAAAACATTTATAAAATTAGACGCTACAATTAAGATAGAAAGAACCAACTATATTTTAGAAGAGTTTATTAAGTATCTATTCATGGCAGATTTAAAAGATCCGATGAGTTTATCGGAAGCTAGAAAGAGAAATAAAGACGTTAAAAAAAAATTATTAAAAAAGATAAATATAAAGCTACTAAGAGCGGAATACAGAAGATCTAAAAAACAAGAAAATATAGATGCTAAAAAAGAAATAAAGCAAAATCAAGAGAGAAGGAAAAAAGAGATCATTAAGAGGATTAACAAAAATTTGTGCATTATTTATTAAAGTTTATATATATATGAATAGAATTATGTTTGTACTCACAGAAGATGATATTTGTATTGACATCGAAATATTATTCAACTATATTAATAATATAAAAAAAGCATGCAACCTCAGGGGTGGGCATGCTACTGTATAAATTCAAATTTTTGATTTATACTTTATAAAAAATATAATAAACGGTACTATACGCAACAGTACAAAAAGCCTTATAGCACCAAAAGGATGTCTAAAATGATAATTCAAAAAGCCTACTTTTTCAAGACTACCACTAAAGGGATCAAGGCACTACTTAATAGGATCATTAAGAATAGCATTAAGGCCGGTAGTTGCTGCAAAGCACTCACTATTAACCACATAAAATCACTCGTGGTACGCACATACAAGCGAATCGAACGGGTATATAAAATATGTTGGGCTATTGAGCGCAAGAATACGGAATATTTTGCCTCAGGCAGGCTTGCACACTACTCAGCAGGTGACATCCACAGAATGGTTAATGCCTCCCTTGTCAAGGACGGCCTTAAACCTGCTGCAAAAAGTACACTCAGAGGCGATATTAGGGTGTTAAAGGACTTGGGGCTCATTAGGGCTGTAATTCAACCTTTAGGTGAGGGCAATGGTGGCTTTGCCTTTTACGTAATCAATTGGAAACTATGGAGAAACTTTAAAACAATTATTAAGAAGCACCATGAAGACAAACTAATTGACACACTGGCTGGTGTTAGAATTAAGGGTGTTTTTGAAGATAAAATCGATGCTGTCTCTTTTGATGATGTTGATGACTATGAACAAATTGAACAATATGCTGCTGCTTCCTTTAAACAAAACGAAGAAGAAATGGTGTTAAATGCCGCCCCTCAAAATAGCACCATTATACCTAAAGGTATAATAAGCTTAACTAATACTAAGAATTCTAAGAAATCGATTTTAAAAAAACATAGGGAAGGGGGAACTTCTAATAAAGTAGGGGTCGTTTTTGGAGGCATCGGGACTAGAGAGGAGAGTTCTTACGAAGAGAAGGACAAGAGGGGGAGAATAGAAGCTAGCGATGAGAAGAAAAAGGGGGGGCATATCAGCAAATCGGCTGGGAAGGTATGTTTGAAAGCTGGTGGCTTTAAGAGCAGCAACAATAGGCAGGAGAGTCTTCATGCAAAAGCGCCGCCGCGCCGCGCCGCCCCCCGCGCTGCCGCTGCGTACAAGAGGAGTTATGAGGAGCATATGGAGTGTAAACTAGAGAATAAATACAGCGTCAACAGGCACACTTTGGCTACAATAAGGCGGTGTAGCAACAACGTAGCCACGCATAGGAACGCCTTGCGTAATTTGGAGGCAAGCTTAATTTATGCTAGCGATTATGCTGTAGAAGACGTGGCTGGATACTACACAAAGCAGTTTACGCAGGTTTACAGCAACAAGGTTTGGATGTTAAATCCCAACACAGATAAGACTAATGATTTTTACAAGGTTTGGGGCTCGTTCATGGATAAATATACGAATAAGTACAAGCAACAGGAGCTCTTAGGCAGGGTTGTTTACTCGGATGGGTATGGTAACCTACGTGAGCTTGATTCTAGTGGTAGGTTTAAGGACTCAGGGGCTCAGTCATTGGGATTGCTTTTGGATAAATTTAGGCAAGATATTAGCATTAACGAGGAGGTGGTGTCATGAGTGGTAAGGTTCAGCTTACTAGAGAAGAAAGGGTAGTGAGTGCTATGTTACGCAATCAAACTCATCTGATGAGGAATACTGATTATTTTTATGAACGCATAATGGGGCTTGAGTATGGTAGCAATCCACATGAGGTTTTCAATAGAACTGGCACTAAGAAATTGTATCGTCTTCTTGAGAGGGGTCGACGAAATTTTGAGAAGTACTTAAAGAAGCATGGCGAGGGTCGCGATCCTGCTGAGGTTTATGAAGAATGGAAAATATGTAGGTTTGATTCAGAAAAGCTCTTAACGAGGCTTTATTCAAAATTTGCGATACTAGACCCTAATCTTGTGTTCTTGAGTGAGGATACGACAGTGAAAAAAAAGGAGGTTTTATGAAAATATTTGAGAAGCTTGGGCAGCTTCTTTGTTGTAAGAATCGCGCTATATTGGCTATAATAGGGCATAGAGAGTTTATGAGGAGTTTTGTATGGGGAATTTAATTAAGCAAGTAAGTAAGTTATTTTTCTCTAGTAAAGAAGACGATCGGGAAATTGATAATTTTTGCATGTCTTTGGATAAAGAAAAAGATGTGCAGCAGGTTAAGAAGAAGATGGGGCGGCCTCCTTTAAACCTTACTGCTGAGGAGCGAAAGGAGAGGCGAAAATTAATTAGTCAGAAGTCTGCTCTTAAGAACAAAGATAAGAAGAAGCGGTACAGAGAGGAGAATAAGGAAAAGATGAGGGGGTATCGGAGAGCGTACAGAGAGAGGAATAGAGAAAAAGAACTAGCAAGGTCAAAAGAGCACTATTACAAGGATGTTGAAGGCAATAGGGAGTATCAAAGGGAATATTATAGGAAAAATAGAGAGGCTATAATAGAGCAAAGCAGGGCATATTATAGGGAGCATGCCGAAGAAGTAGCTAAATCTAACCATAGGTATTACTACGCAAATCAAGAAGAACTTAAGCGTAAGAGAAGAGAGAAGTATGCAAGACAAAAGTTGGCAGCACAACAGACGTAAGTTTTGCTTACTTTAGTTTATGCCATGCATGATTGACAGGATAGGATGTATAAGTTTTGTCTAGTATGGCAGCGCCACATAGGCAGGGTTTAGGGATCTAAGTTTGTGCTCGTGCCTGCTTATTTAAAAAAGTTTACCAATATGATTCCTTAACAAAGTTGTTCGCAAAAGTTATCAGTTATACTGTCCATTTATATTTAAAAATATCTGTTTCTATTTAAATTCTATTTAAAAGGTAATCACTTCTATTTAAAAATATCCAATTTCTATTTAAAAAAAGTAGGCTTGAAACAGTATTCTAATTGATTTTAAGGCATGTTAATTTCTATTTGAAAATAATAAAAGCCATTATTTAAAGAGTTGGTGCACAAGTGTTAAATGAACCAGTGAACATAGACTTGTATTTAAAAATAAAAAGGATATGTTTGTGCTGTTTAGTAAATTGCATAATTAATCTACTTTTAATGAGGATCCATTCAATTAGGTTGACAAAAGTAACAAAATAAGATACAATAAAGATAGCTTAAAAAAAGGAGAAAAAATGACTACTTTAGGGATTCCATTAGGAAAAGATTTTGGTAATGAAGACAGCAATACATGCGATAAAACACAAGTATCAGCTGCCATCAACTATGATTATAACATAAAGGATGGTTATAATATAAGAGACATTTTATTAGAATTTAAGAAATACGAAGCGTTAAAAAGAGACCAATTAATTATGGATATAGAATGTAGAATAAGTGAGTTTAATAAGTGGGTAGCAAGCCTTGAAAGGGATCAGTACAGGTTTATATCAAGTATTAGATCAAAGAAGTTCCATGCTTCATATCATGATTTGACATATATGTGTGAATATTTAAGCTTATACATAAATAGTAAGTTTGAGTATTATAATACTTATCTATTTCGTAATGAAATTTACTTAAACAGGTTTAGAGATAGATTTAAGCTAATGTGTACTTACTTATTTAATAGAAGTAAGTACAAGGCTAGGGTGTTGGATATGATATTGAAGGAAAAATTAGTGATTGAATGCATCAGTCGTTGCATTGCAAACTTTGATAGTTCTCTTAAAAGAGTAAAGAAAAGCATCGCTAACTTTATGAGAAGAAGAAATAGTGGAGTGTGGAAATGAATAGAAGTCAGTTGGGTATACTGGATAAATTAAAGTTTGATATTCAGTTTATGTACATGAATTTCATCAAGATAGTGGGTGCGTTACTGCTTGTAGGCTTTAACATCTTAAATTCATATAACGGATTTATTGTTTATTCAAGCGAGCACCTAAGCAGAGAGCAGCATTTGCTTTATTTAGGGTTTACTATCGTAATAATAGTAGTGCCCACTATTATTTTTCATAAGATGTTGTATTTACTTAATGAATATAGAATACAAAAGCAAACTGGTAGTGTAACGGTTATGTCTAGCCGACATAGCAAGGTTGTGGGTGTATTGCTTGTTATTGCTTTTATAACTCAATTAGTTAGTACATGGGGTAGTTATGAGAATTTTTTCCAATTGTTCTTCAGCTCACAGCTTCGTGAGGTTAAGCAACAACAATTGAGTATGGTTGCATCATCAAAAGTAGCTATGCAAGCTGAGAAGACAATATTGAACCAGCGTATAGACATGTTGAAGCGACGAATAGAAGCTAATATAGCAACAATTGAATCAGTTGAGGTTAAGAATTTGGCTTTATATCACGATCACAAGACTAAAAAGCTGGAGTATGAGAAGTTCATTGATAAGAAAAATAAAGAGAATAAGCAATTAGAAGTACAAATAAATTCTTATTTAGAAAAGGTTAAGGAACTTGATATTAAGCATCATGAATCTATTAAAGAGAACAGTGAAGGGAATAATATGTATGGGATTCATGCATTATTCCTAATACCGGAAATATTTAACAGTGAGCATTCATATATAAAATATTTAATATCTTATTTACTATTGTTGTGTTCTTTTGCATTAGATGTTGTCTTTTGTATTTTTGTTTATCATATATCTAGTTTGTATAAAAGAGATTATGAGTCTAGACTAGCATACACTAGCAATCTTCACAAACCATTAGTAGTAAGCAATCTTCACAAACCATTAGCTAGTATTGCTAGTAAGTTTAGAACAAAAAAGGTTGACTTTAACTCAATACCAGTTGATGTCTACAAGACACTAGACTTTTTTGTTAATAACACAAAAGAGGACAATAGGGTGCTTAAGAAGGTTGAACTTATTTCAAAAGAGACTGGGGTTTCAATTCACTATGTTAGAAAGGGTATAGCAACGCTGCTTAAGCATAATTTGCTTCATAAAAAGCATAGAGCTTTTGTTCTAAATTACGATTTAATAACTAAATTAGTTGATGACATTAACAACAATGGGAATGACAAGAGTGAAGTAGCTACTCTTAAGAAAGCTATTAAAGCACAGTTTGCTTTTGTTTCAACAATTGCTAGTGTTTCTATTTTAACCAAATTGTTATAATTAAGGGGGTGTGGAATGAGTAATGGTGTGTTAAATGCCGATTTGGATGCAAACAAAACTTTAAATCAATTAGTGGAAGGTCTTCTTAGTAGTTTATCTGCTAATGAAAAGGGTGTTGCTATCTTACTAGTTGAAGCTGCTAGATCATATATTATTGCATTAAAAAGCGATATTGCAGCGCTTGAGAAGGGAATGGTAGGTCTTGAGGAGAAGATGGCTACCAATTTTGCATCAATGGATATTAAGTTTGTAGCAGTAGAAAAGGAAATAGCTGGACTTAAGGAGAATATGGCTACCAATTTTGCATCAGTGGATAAGGAAATAGCTGGACTTAAGGAGAATATGGCTACCAATTTTGCATCAGTGGATAAGGAAATAGCTGGACTTAAGGAGAATATGGCTACCAATTTTGCAGCAGTGGATATTAAGTTTGCAGCAGTGGATAAGCAATTTTTAGGAGTAAACCAAAGAATAAATGATGTTAAGAATGATATTGAGGAGAAGATGGATACAAAGATAAATAATTTAGAAAAAAATATTTATAAAGAACTTGCAATAATGAGGAAAGATTTTACTAAATCCAATAGAATACTAATGGCATCCGCGACGCTGATATTTCTTTTGGGAGTTGCATTTATACCAAAAGTAATGGCATATTTGGGTATGTAGTCTTTTAAGTTTTAATTTTGAAAAGCAAAGCCAAAGTTAACTAGCTTTGGCTTTTTATTTAAGAAGATAATTTTTATTTAAAATAAATACTAATAAATAATATAACCAAATTAAATAAAGACAACAATAAATTTAGAAGCAAGTGCTTATTCATAAAAAGGGAAACAACAATAAAGTTATAGGTACCGACATCATCAACATAACAATAAAGTTACCTGTTTTTATAAACAAAGAATAGCAATATACTATCTAGTTATATT
>NZ_CP088939.1 GCF_021165755.1 Borrelia sp. RT5S | reverse complement strand
ATATAACTAGATAGTATATTGCTATTCTTTGTTTATAAAAACAGGTAACTTTATTGTTATGTTGATGATGTCGGTACCTATAACTTTATTGTTGTTTCCTTTTTATGAATAAGCACTTGCTTCTAAATTTATTGTTGTCTTTATTTAATTTGGTTATATTATTTATTAGTATTTATTTTAAATAAAAATTATCTTCTTAAATAAAAAGCCAAAGCTAGTTAACTTTGGCTTTGCTTTTCAAAATTAAAACTTAAAAGACTACATACCCAAATATGCCATTACTTTTGGTATAAATGCAACTCCCAAAAGAAATATCAGCGTCGCGGATGCCATTAGTATTCTATTGGATTTAGTAAAATCTTTCCTCATTATTGCAAGTTCTTTATAAATATTTTTTTCTAAATTATTTATCTTTGTATCCATCTTCTCCTCAATATCATTCTTAACATCATTTATTCTTTGGTTTACTCCTAAAAATTGCTTATCCACTGCTGCAAACTTAATATCCACTGCTGCAAAATTGGTAGCCATATTCTCCTTAAGTCCAGCTATTTCCTTATCCACTGATGCAAAATTGGTAGCCATATTCTCCTTAAGTCCAGCTATTTCCTTATCCACTGATGCAAAATTGGTAGCCATATTCTCCTTAAGTCCAGCTATTTCCTTTTCTACTGCTACAAACTTAATATCCATTGATGCAAAATTGGTAGCCATCTTCTCCTCAAGACCTACCATTCCCTTCTCAAGCGCTGCAATATCGCTTTTTAATGCAATAATATATGATCTAGCAGCTTCAACTAGTAAGATAGCAACACCCTTTTCATTAGCAGATAAACTACTAAGAAGACCTTCCACTAATTGATTTAAAGTTTTGTTTGCATCCAAATCGGCATTTAACACACCATTACTCATTCCACACCCCCTTAATTATAACAATTTGGTTAAAATAGAAACACTAGCAATTGTTGAAACAAAAGCAAACTGTGCTTTAATAGCTTTCTTAAGAGTAGCTACTTCACTCTTGTCATTCCCATTGTTGTTAATGTCATCAACTAATTTAGTTATTAAATCGTAATTTAGAACAAAAGCTCTATGCTTTTTATGAAGCAAATTATGCTTAAGCAGCGTTGCTATACCCTTTCTAACATAGTGAATTGAAACCCCAGTCTCTTTTGAAATAAGTTCAACCTTCTTAAGCACCCTATTGTCCTCTTTTGTGTTATTAACAAAAAAGTCTAGTGTCTTGTAGACATCAACTGGTATTGAGTTAAAGTCAACCTTTTTTGTTCTAAACTTACTAGCAATACTAGCTAATGGTTTGTGAAGATTGCTTACTACTAATGGTTTGTGAAGATTGCTAGTGTATGCTAGTCTAGACTCATAATCTCTTTTATACAAACTAGATATATGATAAACAAAAATACAAAAGACAACATCTAATGCAAAAGAACACAACAATAGTAAATAAGATATTAAATATTTTATATATGAATGCTCACTGTTAAATATTTCCGGTATTAGGAATAATGCATGAATCCCATACATATTATTCCCTTCACTGTTCTCTTTAATAGATTCATGATGCTTAATATCAAGTTCCTTAACCTTTTCTAAATAAGAATTTATTTGTACTTCTAATTGCTTATTCTCTTTATTTTTCTTATCAATGAACTTCTCATACTCCAGCTTTTTAGTCTTGTGATCGTGATATAAAGCCAAATTCTTAACCTCAACTGATTCAATTGTTGCTATATTAGCTTCTATTCGTCGCTTCAACATGTCTATACGCTGGTTCAATATTGTCTTCTCAGCTTGCATAGCTACTTTTGATGATGCAACCATACTCAATTGTTGTTGCTTAACCTCACGAAGCTGTGAGCTGAAGAACAATTGGAAAAAATTCTCATAACTACCCCATGTACTAACTAATTGAGTTATAAAAGCAATAACAAGCAATACACCCACAACCTTGCTATGTCGGCTAGACATAACCGTTACACTACCAGTTTGCTTTTGTATTCTATATTCATTAAGTAAATACAACATCTTATGAAAAATAATAGTGGGCACTACTATTATTACGATAGTAAACCCTAAATAAAGCAAATGCTGCTCTCTGCTTAGGTGCTCGCTTGAATAAACAATAAATCCGTTATATGAATTTAAGATGTTAAAGCCTACAAGCAGTAACGCACCCACTATCTTGATGAAATTCATGTACATAAACTGAATATCAAACTTTAATTTATCCAGTATACCCAACTGACTTCTATTTATTTCCTTATTCATTTCCACACTCCACTATTTCTTCTTCTCATAAAGTTAGCGATGCTTTTCTTTACTCTTTTAAGAGAACTATCAAAGTTTGCAATACAACTTGCGATACACTCAATCACTAATTTTTCCTTCAATATCATATCCAATACCCTAGCTTTGTACTTACTTCTATTAAATAAGTAAGCACACATTAGCTTAAATTTATCTCTAAACCTGTTTAAGTAAATTTCATTACGAAATAGATAAGTATTATAATACTCAAACTTACTATTTATGTATAAGCTTAAATATTCACACATATATGTCAAATCATGATATGAAGCATGGAACTTCTTTGATCTAATACTTGATATAAACCTGTACTGATCCCTTTCAAGGCTTGCTACCCACTTATTAAACTCACTTATTCTTCCTTTTATATCCACAATTAATTGGTCTCTTTTTAACGCTTCATATTCCTTAAATTCTAATAAAATGTCTCTTATATTATACCCACCCTTTATGTTATAATCTATGTTATAATCATAATTGATGGCAGCTGATACTTGTGTTTTATCGCATGTATTGCTGCTGTTATAGCCAAAATCTTTTCCTAATGGAATCCCTAAAGTAGTCATTTTTTCTCCTTTTTTTCAAGCTATCTTTATTGTATCTTATTTTGTTACTTTTGTCAACTTCTTTTTAAGGGTGGAAATCTTATCTAAAGTAGATAATTTATTTTTAAGATGATTTATTTTTAATTACTAAATACGAGTCTATGTTTTACGTGTTCATTTAACTCCCATGCACCAACTCTTTAAATAGAATATATTTCTATTTCTAAATAGAAATTAACATGCCTTAAAATCAATTAGAATACTGTTGCAAGCCTACTTTTTTTAAATAGAAATTGGATATTTTTAAATAGAAGTGATTCTCTTTTAAGTAGAATTTAAATAGAAACAGATATTTTTAAATATAAATGAACAGTATAACTGATAACTTTTGTGAACAACTTTGTTAAGGAATCATATTGGTAAACTTTTTTAAATAAGCAGGCACGAGCACAAACTTAGATCCCTAAACCCTGCCTATGTGACGCCGCCATTCTAGACAAAACTTATACAGCCTATCCTGTCAACCATGCATGGTATAAACTAAAGTAAGCAAAACTTACGTTTGTTGTGCTGCCAACTTTTGCCTTGCATACTTCTCTCTTCTCTTACGCTTAAGTTCCTCTTGATTTGCATAATAATACCTATGGTTAGATTTAGCTACTACTTCGGGATGCTCCTTAAGATAAGTCTTAGTTCGCTCTATTATAGCCTCTCTATTTTTCCTATAACGCTCCCTTTGATACTCCCTATTGCCTTCAATGTCCTCACGATATCTCTCTTTTAACCTTGCTATTATCTTTTCCCTATTCTTTTCTCTATAAGCCCTCTTATACTCCCTAACCTTTTCCTTATTCTTCTCTCTATACGCCTCTTTATATGCCTTCATCTTCTCCTTGTTCCTCTCTCTATATCCGTCTCTGTAAGCCTTAATCTTCTCTTTGTTCTTAAGAGCAGACTTCTGAATGATTAATTTTCGCCTCTCCTTTCGCTCCTCATCAGTAAGGTTTAAAGGAGGCCGACCCGTCTTCTTCTTAACCTGCTTCGCATCATCTGTTTGTGCACAGGCAGTAGATACTGCATCCTCAATTTCATTGTCTCTAGATTTAAATAGAGCACTAAGTTTTTCAAACATTTTCATAAACACCCCCTTTTTTTCACTGTCATATCCTCAACTCAAGCGCACAAGACTAAGACATAGTGATGCCAATTTTGAATAAAGCCTCGTTAAGCTTTTCTGAATCAAACCTACATATTTTCCATTCTTCATAAACCTCAGCAGGATCGCGACCCTCGCCATGCTTCTTTAAGTACTTCTCAAAATTTCGTCGACCCCTCTCAAGAAGACGATACAATTTCTTAGTGCCAGTTCTATTGAAAACCTCATGTGGATTGCTACCATACTCAAGCCCCATTATGCGTTCATAAAAATAATCAGTATTCCTCATCAGATGAGTTTGATTGCGTAACATAGCACTCGCTATCCTTTCTTCTCTAGTAAGCTGAACCTTACCACTCATGACACCACCTCCTCGTTAATGCTAATATCTTGCCTAAATTTATCCAAAAGCCCACCCAAAGGCCTTACAGTTGATTCCTTAAACCTACCACTAGAGTCAAGCTCACGCAGGTTGCCATACCCATCCGAGCAAACAACCCTGCCTAAAAGCTCCTGTTGCTTGTACTTATTCGTGTACTTATCCATGAACGACCCCCAAACCTTGTAAAAATCATTAGTCTTGTCCGTGTTAGGATTTAACATCCAAACCTTATTGCTGTAAACCTGCGTAAACTGCTTTGTATAGTATCCAGCCACGTCTTCTACAGCATAATCACTAGCATAAATTAGGCTTGCCTCCAAATTACGCAAGGCATTCCTATGCGTGGCGACATTATTGCTACACCGCCGTATTGTAGCCAAAGTGTGCCTGTCAATTTTGTATTTATTCTCTAGTTTACACTCCATGTGCTCCTCATAGCTCCTCTTGTACGCCGAGGCAACGCGGGCGGCGGCGCGGCGCGGCGGCGCTTTTGCATGCAAACTCTCCTGCCTATCCTCATTGCTCTTAAAGCTACTAGCTTTCGAACATGCCTTCCCAGCCGATTTGCTGGTAACCCCCCCCTGTGCCTTCTCATCGCTAGTTTCTATTCTGTCGGTTTTGTCCTTCCCCTCGCAAGTCCCGATGCCTTCAAAAACGACCCCTGCTTTATTAGCACTTCCCTCCTCCCTATGTTTTTTTAAAATCGAATTCTTAGAATTCTTAGTATTAGTTAAGCTTATTATACCTTTAGGTATAATGGTGCTATTTTGAGGGGAGGCATTTAACACCATTTCTTCTTCGTTTTGTTTAAAGGAAGCAGCGGCATATTGTTCAATTTGTTCATAGTCATCAACATCATCAAAAGAGACAGCATCAATTTTATCTTCAAAAACACCCTTAATTCTAACACCAGCCAGTGTGTCAATTAGTTTGTCTTCATGGTGCTTCTTAATAATTGTTTTAAAGTTTCTCCATAGTTTCCAATTGATTACGTAAAAGGCAAAGCCACCATTGCCCTCACCTAGAGGTTGAATTACAGCCCTAATGAGCCCCAAATCCTTCAATGCCTTAATATCGCCTCTGAGTGTACTTCTTGCAGCAGGTTTAAGGCCGTCCTTGACAAGGGAGGCATTAACCATTCTGTGTATGTCACCTGCTGAGTAGTGTGCAAGCCTGCCTGAGGCAAAATATTCTGTATTCTTTCGCTCAATAGCCCAACATATTTTATACACCCGTTCGATTCGCTTGTATGTGCGCACCACGAGTGATTTTATGTGGTTAATCGTGAGTGCTTTTTCATGGGTGTCAGCTTCAAAGCTATTCTTAATGATCCTAGTAAGTAGTGTCTTGATCCCTTTGGTGGTAGACTTGAAAAAGTAGGCTTTTTGAATTATCATTTTAGACATCCTTTGGGTGCTATAAGACTTATTTTACCGTGACTTATAGTACCGTTTATATTTTTTATAAAGTATAAATCAAAAATTTGAATTTATACAGTAGCATGCCCACCCCTGAGGTTGCATGCTTTTTCTTTTTATATCCATATCCGCATTTAAGTTAGATCTTTTAATAAACATAGGTTTAATATATATTGTTACCCATATTATGTCAACTAAGTAAAAGCAATAAAGATTATATTTATGGCTTTTGCTTGTTCTTGAAGTGAATTTATATTATTTATATAATATTGATTTCTTTTTCTTAAGTCTTTTGGTTATTTCTAGTTCAATTTGGACTTTTTCTAGCTTTTTTATTCTTTTCTCTTCCTTATTCATCGGAGGGTTCTTTTTTATTCTTTTCATTTTGTTTGACTGAAATCCAAATTCCAATAATTCGGGATCAATATCTTGTAATAATTTTGTTTTCTTTCTAGCAATCTTATCCCATATCTTTAATGGGTTTTGCATATTACGGAAGAATAAATATTGTATAAACTCTTCAGCAATGTAATCTGTTTTGCCAATTCTTATGCCTGCGTCTAATTCAGCAAATGTTTTAGAAATGACACTTTTACTATAGTCTAGGTCGTAGAGAACTTTTAAGATATTTCTTATCTCATTGCAGGTAAGTAGTATAATTTTAGAATTATTTGTGATGATCATAGCATCCATCCTTTTACTAAATGTTTCTCTAGTTATATTGATATTCAAAATGCTGCCTTTTTGTAATATAAAGAGAGCTAATATAGACTCTTTTATATTACAAAAATATAATAAAGTTTAATAGAATTAAGTAAGCGATGAGTATCTATTCATTACTAAGTTTTGTTAATAGCATGGCAATTCACAAACAAAACAGCTAGATTTTTATGGATGTACACTTCAGACCAGCAAAGGGCATATCATTACTAATTATTAGGGTGTTTTGGTCGGCTTCTTTGGCTTATGAATTTGGTGTCCGGCATAACAGTGTCGATTTTGTTTTAGCTAATTAAAGCTAATTAAATTTAATATGAACTAAAAATCAATAATAAAGAATTTAGAGGATAGTAAAATTTTAATTAAAATATATTTAGATTATTAGAAACAAGTATAATGTATTGCATTAGGGCCTATTAAAACAAAGGTTAAATTAAAATGCCGAGAGTACCAATAAGCTTTTGAAAAATTATTATTCTGTCATGAAGTTAAAAGCTATAAAGTAGAATCTAAGCTTGATTAAAGATGATCTTTTCCGAATTCTTTGCACTTACCAATTATCAAGTCAACCTGCTTTTGAAGCTCAAGAGTGTGTTGTATTATCTTTACAACCCTTTCAAGGTGTTCAACCTCGCAAAGACTTAACTTCCTACCCTTTCTACACTTAAGATAGCTCTTAAGTACTTGGTAACTGCCAATAGTAAATTCATAGACCTCCTCAGGCACATTAATAAATTTATTACTCTTGTTATAGAAAAGCTCCTCAGTTTCCTTGTAGTAATGGATTTTCTCTATGGTTGTGTCACTGTTTCC
Source organism: Borrelia sp. RT5S (assembly GCF_021165755.1). NCBI lineage: Bacteria > Pseudomonadati > Spirochaetota > Spirochaetia > Spirochaetales > Borreliaceae > Borrelia > Borrelia salvatorii. The sequence continues at coordinate 19,649 of NZ_CP088939.1, read as the reverse complement.
ACTTGAAGTATGAATTCCAATATTTTTATCAAGCTCGTTATGTTCTCTTAGTAAATGTAAATTAACAAGTTTTCTGCCCAAACGACTAAGTTTTTCAAATAGAGCAAGGTCATCTACAAAAATGATTTTTGGGAAGTCAATCTTTAAAAACTCAATAAATCTTGTTCGGTAGACATCAGAGTTAAGGATAGCATAAATATAACCTAATATTTCTTGTGCATCAAATCTTTTACAATACTTAGTATTAATATAATCTCTAAAATCTATCTTAAAGTTTTCTTTTATTGAGTTTTTTAAAGGTATTTGTACTTCTTTTGAGTCTTTTAAAGACTTCTGTTCTTCTGTAAGAAATAATGGAAACAAGTAGCTTGCGCTGACTTTATTTGAGAGCAAACCCTTTACCGAAATACTGGACGCAACAAAAGAATGATTAAAATTGCTACTTGACAGACTTCTAGTGGACAACAATCCTATATTATGCTCAATGTTTAACATATGCTTCATTATTTCATATCCGGGACTAGCTATAATACCTTTGTGTTTGGAATAATAGATATATCTATTATCAAATGGCCTACAGGTTATCTTACGCACGTATTCTATATTAATGTTTGTGGATCTTAAGAATTTTTGTACTGTTGACACCTTCCAATCTCTAGAATCCTTAATTAAACCATATTCTCTTCTTGCATCTTCTTCACTAAGACACGCAAACTTACTAAGTTTAGACAAGAGTTCTTCTTGCTCAAAATCAATTGCGATCCTATCTTTAGCAGTCATTATTCCAACATTGAACTTATTAAATATTTCTTTTAAAGAAAATCCTTTGTTGTAAATATTTCCATTGGCGTTATTCTTTTTAGCAAAGAAATGATAAGGTGGTTTGATAGAAAGTTCTTCAAAATTAATACTAGAGATATCATTACCATTTAGAAATTCATATTTATGCAATCTGGTCCCTTTAATACTTTTGTAGTAGACTCTAGCAAGATCATTTTTTTTAGCTACATCTTGGTGTTTGATAAAAATACTGATTGCAATACCCGTTTGAATATCAAATACATTCTCATCCACACTCCCATCGTCTGCCTTTTCCTTCTTTCTTGAGTTCCCATGTAAATTGATAATGTAAACCTCATCAAAAGTTTTAAGTAGATGGAGTCTCATGCCCCTGAAAGTAATATTGTCTAGAAATCCGTTATTGGTTACAATCCCCAGTAAACCTTTGTTAGAGTTTTCAATATTGTGCTCTGCAAATCTAATAAATTTTACATAGTCGTCATTTAGTGCAATTATTGCTCGTTCGCCCAGGTCTTTTTTATAATCTCTCATCAACCCTAGGATATGGGCATTATTATTCTTAGAGCCAGCATTATAGGGTGGGTTCCCAAGAATTACCAAAATTGGCTTATTCTTAATCTCGTTGGCTAATTTATTTTCTTTACTAATTGCGGGTAAAAATGCCTTAAAATTTTCCTGAATTGCTGGTGCTGTTAAATCAAGAGTATTAGTCAAGAAGATTTGCAACCTTAATCCCTCATTTTCAACACTTCCAAGTTCAAAATTATAAACTTCCTTTAAATACTGCGATAACTTCAAATGAGCAACCGCATATGGAGCCATTAAGCATTCAAATCCGTATATGTTTTGTAATATGTGATCTTTAATATACTGCTCTTGTTTGCCAGTTTGGGGAGGAATTTCGCTTAATATACATTTGACAACCTCAAGCAAAAAAGTTCCAGTACCAGTAGCAAAATCTAATACTGTTGCTTCCTCTCTGTTTGCAAACCCATTTTCTAAGTTGAGTTCTGATTTTAAAATATTATTTAAGCTGTCTATGATAAAATTAACAATAGGATGGGGGGTGTAGTAAACCCCTTTATTTTTTCTTAACTCCTTATCATACTTAATTAAAAAGTCTTCATAAAAATAGAGATATGGATCCTTTCCTCCTTTATCCTTCATTAAAGACTCAGCTTTAGTAAAGGAGAATTGTTTAGAAATTGCCTTTGTATCAATATTATTTATAATATTGATTAATTCTTCTAAGATCCACTTTATATCAATGTATTCTTTGTTAACCGCAATATCGTATATCAGGCGCAGTATATCTTGAATTAATCCAAAATTACTAGGTATTAAATTCCCGATATTATAAAAATCTATACTTGTGTCACTTCTATTATTAAGCTTTGCAAGGAAAAGTCCGTACGTAATTGTTTGAGCAATGGAATCTGAAAACTCATTAACTTTAAGTGCTCCATTATATATGCTTTCATTAAGAAGGTCATATGTTGATGTTAAAGTATTTTTATTTTTTAATTTTAAATTGAAATCCAAATTGGACTCAATTAAATCCTTTAAAATTCTTGTCCTCTCTGCAAGCAGGCTAGCTAGTTTTTCAATACTTACAATCTTTTCAATTGGATACCCAAAAAAGCTCCTTATAATGCTTAACACCTTGCTAGCTTTGGTGTGCTCAATTTTTAATCTTTTATTTTCTATATCAATCCTATTTAAAAGAGCTTCTCGAGCGCAGACATTTTTGCTTCTTATCCAAATAAATTCAATATAATTTGTTAGTAAAATATTATTTGAAAGTTGGCTATACTTCCTTATTTGATCGCTTTTTAAGGTGTCATCTAAATCTTGCCCTATCTTTTTAACTTCAATATAGCCCGTTATGTTCCCTCCGCTTCTAACCATGAAGTCTGGCGAACCCATGCCCCCTTTATCCCTTTGTGGTTCATGCTGAATTTCAACAGTGGAACTACCACAAATACTATTCAGTAAACTTTGCAAGTATAATCTATCTGTGTACTCTGTTTTTTCTTTTAAATTGACTTTCTCTATATTTACCACGTATTCTTGGAAATATTTTAAATATCTGCTATTCATCATATCCATTATAGTATGAAAGCATTTCCTTTGTTTGTCGCTCTTTGCTTTTCAAAGCATATTTAAAGGGACTAGTTGCTAGTATAGAGAAGTGGACTTACTAGTAAGTCTTTGTTCAGCGAAGAGCAGTACAACATTATAACTAAAGAAGAACAAGTTACAAGGCTATATGATTCAAATAATTTATATAGCCTTGCTAGGAAGGAAGGCGCTAGACCATATGAGATAAGATGTGCCTCTAAAGCCTGCTGTGGTGGAAATCTTTCTATTATCTAGTGAGACATCAAACCCCTCCACTATGCGGCCATTAAGTGTGATTTAATCCTTAAAGTCTGTTTTTTCAAATAAAAACAGGCTACCAACGGCTCCAATAGGTTCTTGATGCGGTCTATTAAACTCGGATACAGAGTTGTCTTTAATAAATCCAACTGCCAAATAATCGCGATACTGCTCCTCATGTGTTTTTAAATAAGAATAAGGATCAAAGACTCCTCCACTAAACTCATATGAGATAAGATGTGCCTCTAAAGCCTGCTCATTATTTGTTTTTCTTACAAAAACTAAATGCACATACTCAGTCCCCTCATATACACTGGCAACCTTAACTGAAACAGCGTCCTTTAGGTTTATTAAGCTACCAGAGGGTGTAAACCCTATACCACTAGATAGCGTAACTTTCTTATCAGAGGTATCATATACTAGACTAAACCCTTCTATTACTCGTCCATAAACCTTGCAAAGATTAAACTTAGCAAAATGCCTATCAAAATCATTCCTAATTTTATTTAAATCCTCTGCTTTAACTGGTAAATGCTTGCTAAAACTCATCTCTAGTATTCCCTCCTAACCGGAAGACATGTGACATAATCGGGGAATATATCTAAGGTCTTGGGACTTGGGTTTGTATACTTACCCGTTGTAGTATGTGTGTGTTCACCAGCATAAGTGCTACTGGCTTCTGGATTAAGATTAAAATAGGCAGATGCGGTCTTATCAGTATATCGATATCGGCTGGAAAGAATACCTCGGTCATTACTATATTTATGTTTATGCCCACCATCTTTACTTGTCAATGTTTGCTTAGTTTTAAGAGAAGGGATATTAGCTTTACCTAACACCCAACCCCAAACACCTGCCTCCTCACCAGCATTCCTACTATCAAGCCTTATAAGGCGGTCTTTATAATCATCCTCGCAAACTACGCAACCCTTAAGAGTAACGTAGTTTATAAAAGACCCCCAATATGGAAATACTGTACCCACGGGATAGTAAGGCTCGTTCTCCTCTCTATTCAGCTGGTAGCACGTATTTTCATACATACATCCTAGTAGGAGGCAATCTTTATCTAGGATCTCTGGATCATTATCTAGGGTATAGTAAGGATCAAAAAATGATGATCTCTTGCTCATGCTTTTCTCTTTAAGTGAAATACGAGGCTCAAGTCTGCCCTCAATCCTATGACCCTTAGTAAACTCCTTATCCGACTCATCTTTTATTAAGATCTCATTGCTAGTAGTAAGCTTGCCAGCTTTTAGGAAAATAAAGGCAGACCTTGACTGGCGCAAGCTTAAGTCAATACCCTCATCCCTCCTAAGCTGTACGTAATATCCAGTGCTTGTAAACCCACACCCTGCTCTGATTTCAAGGGCATCAAATTCGTACCTCAGCTGGAGCCCTTCTATAACCTTTCCATACTTTGATCTCTTGCTTGCAACCAATGCATCTTTGAAATATTCTTGATAATCATTAAAATCTTGACTTGAAGGTGTGGCCCCACTGGTAAACTTCATGTCTATAACCCTTAAACCTCAATTAACCTTAACTTAAGAAGATGGATATTTCTTAGGCAGCGTCTGAGCATTAGCTAGTTTGAAAACTGAAACTAAATTAGGATTTTCTACCTTAAGTTGTCCGATAAGGCTAAACTGTGCATAAAGCATTCCATTAATTCCACCTCTTTCTTGATAGTACCTTCTTGCAAACTGTCCTTCATGAAATCTTGCCCCTTCATAACTGCCACTATATACAAAGTTACGAAGCCCAACATCTTTTGAATACACTGCTCTATCTCTTGTGTAATTTAATAGATATACATACCCATCGTAAATAGCATCACTAGGTAACTGAAAAATAAACGGCTCTATTCCCAAAGCTGCCTTAAGAAGGGCCGTCTCATCAAATTCAGGTATCTTGTAGCGCTCTATTCTCTTCTGAATGTCTTTATCAGCAGCAATAAGGTCATACGCGGTCTTATCAGTCATTGCTATCCTGTTAGGACTCAAGTCCATCTTTGCCCTAGCTTCTTTAAGTTTGCTAATAAAATCATCTGTTGCCTTAACCTCAATAGGAGTTGATTTTGTGTGCAACTCATTCATACCCTCAAGAAGATAACCGCGATACACCACTTTAGCCAAGTTTTGCATGACCAATTTCTCAGCTTTCTTTATCACCTCCTCATCCCTATAATCAACATCACCAAAAGGCCCCTTTAGGCTGTATGCATTAAGTAAAAAGGTACTTATTTTATCCTTAAGTTGCTTAGGATCTGATAAGAAGGAATCAAGCTTACTACTCTCCTGCTTCTCATCCATAGCATAAAAAGCAAGTGTGCCTCCCTTTTGAGTAACAGGAGTTTTTAAAAAAAGTCCTTCTACTACGTCAAGATAAGGATTATCAAAATACTTATCTGCAATCAATCGCTCCCTATAAAGTGGGTTATTAAAATTAATACTAAAATTATTCTTCCTAGACATTCTCTTTTATCTCCTCTTCTATTCTGATGTTGTCTCCATATTTTTGAGCAAAATCATTCTCAGCTTCTGTGAAGCTCTCGATTATATTTTTTATTTGATGCAACTTAATGTTTGCAACAAGATCTTTGTAAGAAGTAATATAATTGGTTACTATATCCCTCTTTGACTCCCTATTGGAAAGCTTACTGAAATTTTGGTTAAAAGTTTCCATACGACTAGTTAGCTTATCAAGATAAGCCAATTTGTCTAGAGCTATCTCCTTGCCTTGACTAGTATCATTACTAGTCTCATTTTTTATTGCTAACTTATCTTTAAGAGATTCTATGATGCTAGTTAAAGCCTCACTTATCTTATCTCCTATCCGATTTGCAATCCGAGCGCAATATTTATTCTCAATCTCTTCTGCAGTCTCTAGGCTTTCCTCCTCTGCAGTTTCTAGACTTTCTTCTGCTGAAGTCTCTTTATCCATAAATCCTCCTTCTGTCTTTATGTTTGTCCTTAAATTTAAAAATTTTTTAAGTCTTGAATGAAATATGATATTAACCCTATCTTGGCTAAGAAATACCCCTTCTTTTAAATAGCTGTCGCTGGGCATGAATTTTCTCTTAAGTCGCTTAACTAAATTCTTCTCAGATACTCTAGCTATATCTACTGCTGGAATGTCACTACCCAGTATGGCCATACCACCTAGGAAACGATTATCAGTACCCTGATTAAGCTTGCATTCCTGCTGTTCCTTAACATAGAACTCCCCACTGCAACCCCTTAAAGCCCCAGCCTCAATTAAATTACACAGCTCCTCGTCAATACTACCTGAGAAATATAGAATATCTCCCCTACGCACTACTTTATCAATCCAACCATTAGCTCGCTGTGCCTCAGCACCCCTACTGAGGAAATCACTGTGACCAATAAAGATCGGAATATCTCTCTTCTCTTTTTTAAAATTTGTAATAATATGCTCCAAGGTATCACTTGTAACCTCAAAATCACCGTTAAACACGCCTGTGGTTAAAAATGGAACTTCCTCTAACCTTGCTATCAATTAAACCTCCTTTTCATATATAAAAATATCCTCATCGCCAAGTCCATATACTTTCTTAAAGTAATCCTGCTTAAACTTAATGCCGAACTCTTTTTTAAGTTCTATGTCCCTTGCAAGTCTTGCCTTCTGGTCAAATCTTTCTATGTATCTAAACTCAGGATAGAACTCCTGCTCACCAAAATTAAGATCAACTACTTTCTTAATAAGCAAGCAAATACCTTCCTGAACAAAACGCCTATCAGCTGCAGCATAATCCTGCCGCACCTCTTGGTGCGTCTTGGATATCGCATAACTTCCAGTTGTACCACTTTGTGTAGTTAATGTCTGACCAAGTATTAATTTAGATATTTGCATGTCAGCATATTCCTTAGCACTCAGAAACGCATTATTTGTTGCATCTTTACTTAAGAATTCCTTAACATCAATCTGATAGCTATCTGGGTGCAGCACAGTATAGCAATTATCAGCTGAGGATACTTTATGCAAAATGTCATTATCCTGCTCCTCTGTAGTCTCGCCTGTCTTGCTCTTAATAGTAACCATCGATCCTGTTAGGAGTTCTATAAAGCATTGGTGATAATAATTTGCTACTTCCTTGCGCTCGTATTCACCCCATACAGTATAGAAAAGAGGAAAACCACTAGCCCCATGTTCAATGCCATTTACAAGAAGTAAATGCTTAAAGTAGCCAAGATCATTTGTACCAGTAGTGCTTGCGGTAAAGAAAACCTTATCATCTTCAATCTTAATATGTTCATTTAAAATGAAATCTATGTTTTCTACCATAAGAAATATGCCATCACCATGCTCTTCAATACCCCATGTAAGCTCAAGGCATGCAAATCCAAAGGCTATCGCGTTCATGCACAGCTTTGCTATCTCAAACATAGAAAACTTCTCAAATTGTTTCTTTACAAACTCATATATCTCACGCTCACATCCATTTGATATGATCTCGTAATCTAGCGAGAGTGCTGTAAGTCTTGTGTTCCATAAACTTGCAACCTGACTATCAAGGAATACAAGATTTCTTAACTTGTCAAACGGTATGAAGTGATATGTATCATTTACATACGTTGATAGATTCTTCTTAAGTTTCTTGCTTCCCTTTATTCTAAGCTCACGTTCTCCTTTGCTTACTTCCATACTGCCCCCTCAAGTAAATCTGTATAGTTCTCAAGCAGCCATATGTAGAGTAGGGCCTTGCGTAAATTCTCCTCCTCGCTAGTCCCATAGTCGTAGTAAAACTTAACGGGGCGTGTTTTTCTAACCTTAATATCAAGTGTTGCTGTTGTGGTACAACTAGTAAGAGTTAGGATTGCAAAAACACAACTCATTATTAAATATCCTATTAACCATTTAGTATTCATTTACGCTTATTAAACTCCCTAATAAACTCTTTTAATGTTTTATCGTAATGCTTGCGTGCAAGAGCATCGCTCTTTTCTTTTCTTATAATATTGGCCTGCCCCTTCCTTAAAGCCTTAGTAAGGCGTAGTAATTTAGTTAGACTGTAAAAACATATCTTAAAACATCTACTTTCCCAATGAGTCCGTTCCCATTCTTACTCAGATCAGGATTAAACCCTAAATATGTGCGTATGTAGGATGCCTGCTCAGCAAAATTCTTAATGCACTTTCTTTCTCTATACTCCAACTTTGATATGGCACTCTTGATAAAAAACACTATCTTGGAAAATTAATGCTACTGCTAAAGTAAGATTGACAGTTGCATTATACCATAAAATAATCTTCTTGTCAAGCTATTTGTTTCACCTTCTCTTCTTTTTTTCTTTGCTTCATATTCCCTTTTCTCTATGTAAGTGCCCTTTAAGGATAAAGGCACTTCATAAGGAAAAGCCCGAAGAGGCTTAAAAAAGATATAAAACATGAAATAAGCATTTGTTTAAGGATATTAAATTTCCAATCTTTTCTTAGGATAATAGCTTCATACTCTTCTCGTATACGCTTAAAGTATTTAAGCACAGCATGTCTTTTATCCTATCTCTTATTCTAGAGGTTAGCTTACTAATATAACCATCAGAGTATTCTATTAGATTTAATATTTTGTAAAAATGCTTTTGCACGCTCATTGCGCTTAAGCTTGTATGTCTTCTCATTAATGATATTTTCATGCAAGTCATTAGTACTTATATTTTCTTTTCTAGTATTTCTTCTAGGCATAGTAAGGCTTCCGTGTTAAATATGTTTTACGAGAGCTAGAATTGATATTGTAGGATTGCAGTTTAAATAAGAGATAAGATACTGAAAAAAAACCACTCTAAAGAACAATAGAGTGGTTTCTTCTTTATTATTTTTTCTAATTCTTTTTAGAAATGTCAATCCTTGTTTGATTATATGCAGATATGCTTTGAACTAAATTGTACTTTTCTATAAGAAGAGTATTGTAAAATGTTCTTAAAGCTTCGATTCTTGAATTAATAGACGAAGCATCGCTTATGCTCTCTGGTAAATCATTTTTTGTGTTACTTAATTCGGCTTTTATTTTTTCATCTATTTCTGTAATACTTGATGCTTGAGTTATGCCTTTCAGGTCTGCTATAACACTGAGTGAGTCCGCTAGATCGTGGGCAGCCTTGCGAAGTTTATTTGCAGCCTTAACCTTTTCTACATTGGTAATGCTAGTGCTCTTTGCTGTTTTTACATTTTGTATTATTTTTTTGCTTAATTCAGCTACTTTTTTGTCCGCTAAGTCAAGAGAAAATTTAGCTGTTGGAGTATTGCTTACATCTTGATAATCACTTGTGTTATCAGATACAGTTGGCTTTTCTTGAGTAGGGGTAACAGTTGGTACTGATGTATGAGATGGACTATGTGTATTTGTTTGAGGTGTTTCGGGTTTAGAATTTTCTTCCTTGTCAGATATTGGTGTCCTAGGTGGTTCTGGAATAATTGAGGGTTTATTATCATGTGTATTTGTTTGCGGTGTTTCATGGGTAAGGTTTTCTACCTGGTCAAGTAGCGCCTGTTGACCACACGATAGTACTAATATAAATAGCAAAAATAAAATCATTCTAATCATTTAATCCTCCTAATTTAGAATCATTATAATATAATTATGCTTTTATAACTATTCCTAAACGTCTGAATTTTTAAAGGGCATATTTTATCTTGGAGTTGATAAACTTATTAGTGGATATTGTTGATGTTTGTATTTCTATTTATAAAGTGTTTAATATCCATTTAAGCTTCTTGTGCTCTAGGTTTGAAATTACTTTTTAATATTTCAATAAAAGAAAAGCGATACAAGAATAAAGGTGTCAGAACAAGAAGACTTGAGTGTATGTGCACGGCTATGGGGTCAGAATTTTTTTGTTCTAAATGAGACAGCAAAAAGGAACCCCAAAGGTTCCTTTAGATTCTTTATCTCTTAATAATCGGATTTTAGTTTTTAAATTGTTTATATATTCCCTCTAATTCAGCAAAATCCTTTTCTACTTGTTCCATTCTGGAATTAAGTTTGTCTTTGTATTCCATTACTTTTTTAAGCATATCTTCTGCACTCTCCATTGACTTCTTTGCACTTGAATAGTAAGACCATATGAATGGATGATCACTAGCTATTTCTCTTAAAACATTTTCAGCTCCCAGAAATGCGCCACTAAAGCTATTCTTAGCGTGCATCAATGCAAGGGATGCGGCATTATATTCTACCTGTTCTACCGCAGTCCTACCGGTTTTAACTTTCTTAATTGCGCCGTCTAAAATAGGTAATCTTTGTCTATTAAAGGGAACATTGCCATTTTTTCTTGCACTCTCTAAATAAAAATAAGCTGCGTCAATCGTACCTTTCATTCCGTCAAGCTTTGTTTTTATTTCGCCTAGTTCTCTAGATATCTGAGCAACCTCTTCTAACCGAGACTCAGCTTGCTTTTTAATATCCTCAGATTCTTTAATTTCATTTGTGTGTTGGTTAACTACAGCATTTATTTGTTTTTCCTTCAGTCCACTATCATCTAAATTTTTTACAACAACTTCATCTTTAGGATCATTTACACTCTGTTCTATCTCTTTGCCTTCACTGATGCCTCCTCTATTACCTGCTCTTTCTTTTTGTACACCTTCACCAGCATCATTTAAACTTCCAGCCCCATGCCCACTTCTACCACTATCTTGCATACCATTTTTAATATCATCCTTTCTACCATCTGAAGATTTAACACTCACTTCATTACTTTCTGGAGATCTGTCTTTGCCCTTCAAAGAATCTTCCACTTTATCTAGTATTTCATCATACAGCTTGCATGAGACAATGCCACTTATTAAACCAATCAACATTAACACTTTAATCATTAACTTCATTTTCCTCTACCTCTAATATAACAATATATATCATATTATATCATTTATCTATTTTTAATAAGTACAAATTTAAACTAGATATACTTTAGCTTGCTTCGTCTATGATTGTTGTTTTTGGAGATCTGACTGTCGTGTTGTTTAGAAAATGTTTAGAAGATATTCTGTGTGCTGTTAAAAATAATATAATCATAGACAATGTTTATAATGTGTAATAGACGGGTTTCTTTCTTAGTATTAACTTCCAGATTCAGTAGTTTTGGGTCTTTAAAAGACAAATTGAAACAGTGCTGTTATGTTATACTAACAGTAGGCAGCTATGCGCGAATATTTAAGCACTTGAGCTTAAATATAAGGAGGTATAGTATGAACCCTAATACGATTCTATTGGCTTTCGCTTTAATAGCAACGGTTCCAGCTTCTTCGTTTGCCAATTGTGATAATTGCTGGTTTTATTCTTGTCCTACTATCATAATCAATAAATGAACAATGTTTGAGAAGCCTGTTTCCTTGGGAGGCAGGCTCCATATTACTTCTAGAAGCTATAATGGGAAAGATAAAGGAGATTGTATGAGATCCCTAGTAGACTATTTTTTAATAGTATCTCTGGCTATGCAAGTTTGTGCTTGCAGAAGGATTAGTATAACAGAAGACTGTTCTACCTGTTTGTATAATTGTAGCTGCAACACCCCTACAACATCCAGCGAAGATATAAACGGGAAAGAATTGCAAAATATAAGGAAAGAAACAGAGAATTTTGTTAGAAAAATAAAGGAAGAAGTTGATCAGATAAAGCAGAAAACAGAAAAATTTGTTCAGGGGATAGAAAAAGATATAGATCATGAAAATGGAACAAATGAAATAATCGTAAAAACTAATTGTCCTAGGTGTATTTGGGGTTGCAACTGTGTGAAAAAAATATATATGAGGAGAAAACACAAAAGCGCGGATTAATTAAATAATTTTATTATTAAACTGTTTGAACATGGTGCCTTTTGTGCCTCCTGTTGCGCGATGCTCTCCTGCTCTGCAGCCCGCTTGGTCTGGTACTCCTGCTGCACACTAGCTAATCGCTTTTGAAACTCCTCTCCTGATATTTGTCCCTTACTTTGTGTTTGCTTTAAGAATTCGATTTCCTTACTGTACTGCTCATCAAGTTTTGAAAGCTTTTCCTTTCTCATGTTAATCTCAAGTGTGAATGCATCTTCTATACGCATGAGCTCGACTTCACTTTGTTTAGCAAGCCGATCTAATTCCTCATCACGCCTCTTTTCAATCTCAGCAATGGCCTTTGCTTCTATTCCCTTAAAGATACCCACCGTAAAATCAAAAATAGCTACGGCCAGCTGACCCCACACACCAAGGTTTGATACAATATCTTTTGAATCCTGTACTGTAGATGCGATAAATGCATCAGCACCCCGAGCAGTGTTTTGTGCGAAGGCCTTGCCTAAATCTTGTGTTAAAATCTTACTTACAGAGCCCGCAAGCCCAGCAAGTAATGCCATTAATGCCATTATAGAAGAGAACCAATCTTGGCTAGCCTTGCGGCAGCGTTTGTGATTGCTTCTTGAGAAAAAAGCGTTTCCTGGCCGAAAGCCCGCATGTCCTCAGCTAATGCCTTACCAAAGTCTCTGCTTCCAAGCATGCCTGAGAAGGTTTCAATCTCTTTGTTAAAAGAGCCAACAGCGGCAAGTTATGCACTAAACCCACCAGCAATTGCGTCTCCAATGCCTTGAAGCACCTTTAAAGCAGTGCCAGTGGGCCCATGCTTGTTACAACCTGCTCAAGTGATTCACCAGCCTTATTAGCAAAGCCCTTAACATCAACGAGGTTTTTTCCCATGCTTTTAAATGAAGCCCACGCCTGCGGTCTTCTGTCCAACACCAGCGACACCATCAGCTACTTTCTTCTTCGCGTCGGTTGTCTGTTTAGCTTGCTTAATCATAGCTTCTTGTGCAGCCTTAACTGACTTGGCTGCATTTCCAACACCACTAAGATTCTTCTCAAGTTCGGCAATATTGTCAAACCGTTGGCTTGCCATCTCTTGCGGTGCTGCAGCCATAGCGTCCAGTTTTTCTTCATTCTGTGTTGCTATTGATAAGGGGATTATTATGTCTTCTAATGTCATCTTCGTTCTCTTTACTTTGCATCTGAAGACTTTCGGAGTTGAATTTGAAACTCAGGTTGTCTTGTTTCAACGCTAGGCTTTGCATTTGATACTCTAGGTCGCTATATTCATCCCTTAGGTTGTCAATTTCAACCTTTAGGGCTTCATGCTTCAGTTTTGGGTCTATAAGTTGAGTATGTAGTCTTATAAGTTGAATATTTAGGTTTGAAATTTGAATATCTAGGTTTGAAATTTGTTTATTTAGGTTTTCTTGTTGTAAGGTGAGGTTTTCATTTTTCAACCCTAGTTTTTCATGGGTCAACCTTAGAATTTCACGTTGCAACTTTAGGTTTCTAAGTAGCACCTTGAGGTTTTCATTTTTCAACTCTAGTTTTTCATGGGCCACCTTTAGTTTTTCATTTTTCAACTCTAGTTTTTCATTTTGAAACATTAAGTTTTTCATCCAATTTATCATTTAAATCCTCACTTTTTAGTCGTTAAGTTAACAGTAAGTATTATTGAATACTGCCTTTATACATATTAAACTAAACGTCAAAAAACAAGAACCTTCTATTTAATCATAAGATAAGTGATCAAAGAATGCCTTAATCGTAAATAGTTGGCAAGTATATAGCCTTTAGTGGGTACACGAGTTCTCAAGATTAGGCTATGATCTATAATAAGGAACAAGGGGTTTTTATGAGTTTGGGGAGGCTTCTTTGCTGTAAGAAGCGTGCTATGTTGGCTATAATAGGCCATAGAGAGTATATGAGGAGTTATGTATGGGGAATTTAGTTGAACGAATAAGTAAATTATTTTTCTCTAGTAAAGAAGAAGATCGGGGAACTGATAATTTTTGCATGCCTTTGGATAAAGAAAAAGAGGTTTCAGTTGTTAAGAAAAAGAAGGAGCGGCCTCCTTTAAACCTTACTGATGAGGAGCGGGAATTAATGACTCATAAGGTTGCTCTTAAGAATAAAGAAGAGGATGAAGCGATACAGAGAGCGGCATAAGGATAAGATTAAAGCTTATAGAGAAAAGCATAAGGAAAAGATGAGGGAGTATCGAGAGAAGAATAGAAAAAAGGTGTTAGCAAGGACAAAAGAGCACTATTACAAGGATATTGAAGGCATTAGAGAGTTATTATAGAAAAAATAGAGGGGCTATAATAGAGCAAAGCAGGGCTTATTATAGGGAGCATGCCGAAGATAGGTAGCTAAAGCTAACCATAGGTATTATTACGCAAACCAAGAAGAGTTGAGGCGTAAGAGAAGGGAGAAGTATGCAAGGCAAAAGTTGGCAGCACAACAGGTGTAAGTTTTGCCTACTTTAGCTTTAATATCTTAAATTCATATAACGGATTTATTGTTTATTCAAGCGAGCTTTATTGTTGCTTTATTTAGTATTTACTATTGTTATAATAGTAGTGCCCACTATTATTTTTCATAAGATGTTGTATTTACTCAATGAATATAGAATGCAGAAGCAAACGGGTAGTGTAACTGTTATTTCTATTGTACAAAGCAGGGTTGTAGGTGTAATGTTTGTTGTTGCGTTTATAACTCAGATGATAATAATTGAATCAATTGAGGTTAAGAATTTGGCTTTGTATCATGACCACAAGACTAAAAAGTTGGAGTATGAGAAGTTTATTGATAAGAAAAATGATGAGAACAAGAAATTAGAAGTACAAATAAAAACTTATTTAGCAAAAGTTAAGGAACTTGATATTAAACATCATGAAACTATTAAAGAGAGCAGTGAAGTAAATAATATGTATGGTATCCATGCATTAGGCTGTTACTGCACCTGTTAGAGGAACAGCTAGTAAGAATATTAATATTGATACTTACCCTGATAAAGCTATTGAGGATTTATTTAAAGATTAACTAGAGGCTATTATGTTAGAATTAGACTAGAATGAGATAGGTTGAGGAGCAAGGGGGTGTGTATATGAGTAATCTTGCGTATGATCGCTTACCAGAGTATGAGGAAGTAAAGCAGGTATTTCTTGATAAGGGGTTTCCAGAAGCAGTAGTTCAGTATGTTCTGCTTCGAAACTCTAATTATAACTATGAGAGTTTGCAAACTAGAATGACTGTGCTTGAGAAACAAATGGTAACTCTTAGTAAAGATATTAAGGAAGGTACAGACAAGCTTGGTGCTAGGATAGATAAGCTTGATACTAAGATAGAATCGGTTAGGAGTGAGCTTAGGGGTGATATAGGTAAGCTAGATAGTAAGATAGAGTCAGTAAGGAGTGAGCTTAGGGGTGATATAGAAAAGCTTAGGGCAGATATCAAGAGTGATATTAAGGCAGCGATATACCCTATTTATTGGATATTAGGAGTAGGAGTACCAGCTGCGGTAGTGTTGCTTTCATATTTTAAATAGGAGTGTAGATAAGTATTAAAGGGATTAGTGTTCACTTTATTCTATGCTCTTTTCCTGTTTTTTTATATGTTTTAGTTGTGCAGTTACAGCCCCAAATACATTTAGGACAGTTGTTCTTAATAACCAATTCTTCTAAGCTATCGTCATTTATGTTTTTATCTATTTCTTGAACTAATTCTTCTGCTTTCTTATTGGTTTTTTCCTCTATTTTTTTATTGTGCGTTCTATTTATTTCTTTGGGACTATTTTTGGGTTTAGCGTTTACACAATAGCAATTGTACTTACATGTAGAACAATCTTCTGTGTTACCAAATTTCTTGCAGGCACAAATTTGCACAACTAGAAATGAGATTAAAAGATATTTTAATAGGGGCTGCATATACCCTCCTTTGTTATAACTTTAAAAAGGAAAACAACCACACCCCTAAGAGGGATATGGTTTACACGGTTGTGATATATATTTGTTTAGTATCCTTGTTAGTTGATACAAATGCAAAAAAATAGGCAACTGTCGCAACTACCAGCGAATGAATAAACCGAAACAGACGCCATTAAGATGACGGATAAAAGAATTGATTTAATACTCACGGTACACCCCCTATCTTTGCTTCATATTCTTAAATAAGGCGGCATAATTAACTTAGTTAATACTATAACACATTACTGTGTTAATAGATATAGGGTTATGTTTATAACTAACTCCTTAAAGGTTATACTTTATGGCTAGACTTAATCTTATGTTGGTATGCTGAAAAGATTAACTAGAGGTAGTATGTTAAAATTAGATTAGAATTAGATTAGGTTGAGATCAAGGGGTGTGTGTATGAGTAATCTTGCATATGATCGCTTACCAGAGTATGAGGAAGTAAAGCAGGTATTTCTTGATAAGGGATTTCCAGAAGCAGTAGTTCAGTATGTTCTACTTCGAAATTCTAATTATAACTATGAGAGTTTGCAAACTAGGATGACTGTGCTTGAGAAGCAAATGGTAACTCTTAGTAAAGATGTTAAGGAAGGCACAAGCAAACTAGAGACAAAGATAGAATCGGTTAGGAGTGAGCTTAAGGGTGATATAGGTAAGCTAGATGACAAAATAGAATCGGTTAGGAGTGAGCTTAGGGGTGATATAGGCAAGCTAGAGGATAAGATAGGTAAGCTTGAGGACAAGATAGAGACAGTAAGGAGCGAGCTTAGAGCAGATATCAAAAGTGATATTAAGGCAGCGATAAGCCCTATTTATTGGATACTAGGAGTAGGAGTACCAGCAGCGGTAATGTTGCTTTCATATTTTAAAAAATAAGAATGAGGGGTATGGGAGCACAAATGCTTTTTATAAAGGTATTTTTGTTTATTTGTAAATAATTAAAGCGTAGTGCAGCTCGTTAGCATAAGACTCGCTTGAATAAGTAGAGATTGCATACTTGATATTAATTACTTGCTTCCCATCATGCTCAAGGTCTTTTATTATCTGGTTAATAGCGTATTCTAAATCTTGTGAAGTATTAAACCCCCCAGTAGCCATTACTCGCATAACTGAACCGTAAAGGCTTGACGCATAGATTTAATCTTGTGCTTAATAAGAACAATTTCCTTAGTAAGAAGTTTAAATAATGTCTTGTAACGTGATTGAGTTAATGTAGGGAACTTATCTTTTATAGTAATGTAATCAAATACGTCAATAAGAACAGCTTTGGTGCTGAGTAAACCCTTGCCTAGAATAAAGGATAAAATAGCAAAGTTCTCATCAATAGTCTCTTTGCTTTTAAAAGGAAGCATCGTGTTAAGCCTAGCAGCTTCATCAGGAATGAGAGTATTCTTAATAAAGTCTTTATCAATAGATGTCTTCTTAATGCCGGCAATCTTAACCTCACCTTTTTTATCAATACCAGTAAAGTGATCAAAGAATTCCTTAATCATCCCTCCATTAGATTTAACACTGTACCCATTCTGAGCAAGTATTTTTCTAAATTCATATTTAAGCTCCTTTATATTAAAGAGCTTACCACTGGTATTAAAGAAGTCAATAGCTATGATCATAGACTCTTTAAATGAATCGAAGGTCCTAGCACGCATGATCTTGCGTTTATCAGATATTCTAGGATTAAGAGAAGGTGTATAGAGCCAGTTTAGCATCCTTTTACTTATTTCTAGTTTTCTATTTTGCCTAATATAGGCAACCTTGAGATGTAAGTCAGTAAGTACAGTAGCCCTTGTGAGTTTAAAATCCCTATAACTTTGTGCAGCCGACTCATCATCAACATGCCCTAGTATTTCAGCAACCCTTGGAAGTATTTCCTTACCACCTGAGGCATCATTAAAGTAGCCTTCACGTTTTAAGATAAGAGTTGTGTAAATGGCTCGCAAGTCAGAAGTAGTAAATTTGGAGTCAAATAGCTTAATAAGTACTTGCTTGAGTAGATTGCTAAGCTCAGTATCGCTAAACTCATTATCTTCCCATCTTTGTCTTAAGTCTTTATAAAGTGCAGTACTTGTAAGGGTATTGTATGCATCAAGAAATAGGGATTTAGGAACAGTTAAAGGTATGGGATAGGGAGTGCTAAATCGCGCTAGATCTCCAGTCTTAAGCTGCCCTTGGAATAAAACACCATCTTCATCCTTACCTATGTCACTAAATGAACCAACAATAATCTCCATCCGCCTCCTACCTGAGGCAAGCAGTAGTCCTGTGTAGAGAAATTCAAATCTATGCGAGAGTAGAAGCTCTTTAGTAAGAGTTAAGATTTCAGTTTTATTAAAAGATTTCTTATATATACTGCGTTCTTTAGTTTTACTAATCGTGTCTTGTGCAAGTTGGTTATATTCGTCTCTTGAGAGCTTAAAGTAGTTAAGCATTGGGTGCTCTGGATTAAGAGCTTTAAATGTTTTTCTTATCTTTGTAATAGTGACTTTAACATAATGAGGAGAGTATGTAGAGTTACCTTTAAGAATGTTTAAAAATGCTTTTGCTCGTCCATTAAGTCTAAGTTTATAAGTTTTAGCATCAATAATACCATTAGCTAGATATGCATCAAGAGAGCGCACTTCCTTAATGAGATTTGTAGTAAAATTATTAAGATTAGAAATTTTATCCTCACTAGTAGTTTCAGCCATTATAAGCTCCCTCTTAAATTGACGATCTAGTTATAAGATCTACTAGGCAGTAATGAATACTCCTAGGAAGCATAATACTTACGCTTAATACTAGATTTATTATAATACTACACCATTAACATGTCAATATATTTACTACTTTTAGGGTAATTATAATAATCTTTTTGTTAAGGATAAAACAACTAAAGAATTGAGGGGATAAGTAGACCAAATACATATATTAAATATAAATATAGAAAGATAAAAAGAGTAAGAGAGGTGTTAAGAGTAAGGACATATTCTATATAGCAATAAAGTTACACAATACAATAAAACAATATACTTTCCAATTATATAATATAATTGGAAAGTATATTGTTTTATTGTATTGTGTAACTTTATATAGATATATGTCCTTACTCTTAACACCTCTCTTACTCTTTTTATCTTTCTATATTTATATTTAATATATGTATTTGGTACTATCCCTCAATTCTTTAGTTGTTTTATCCTTAACAAAAGATTATTATAATTACCTAAAAGTAGTAAATATATTGACATGTTAATGGTGTAGTATTATAATAAATCTAGTATTAAGCATAAATTATGCTTCTATTCATTACTGCCTAGTAGATCTTATAACTAGATCGTCAATTTAGAGGAATAATAATGAAACTACTAGTGAGGATAAAATTTCTAATCTTAATAATTTTACTACAAATCTCATTAAAGTGCGCTCTCTTGATGCATATCTAGCTAATGTATTATTGATGCTAAAACTATAAACTTAGACTTAATGGACGAGCAAAAGCATTTTTAAACATTCTTAAAAATCTACATACTCCTCATTATGTTAAAGTCACTATTACAAAGATAAGAAAAACATTTAAGCTCTTAATCAAACACAATCTTAACTACTTTAAGCTCTCAGAAACGTATAACCAACGCACAAGATACGATTAGTAAAACTAAAGAACGCAGTATATATAGAAATCTTTAATAAAACTGAAATCTTAACTCTTACTAAAACTTCTACT
>NZ_CP088938.1 GCF_021165755.1 Borrelia sp. RT5S | reverse complement strand
TTTTATTTAGTACAGATGTGTTGACCGCTGCTGCACTAAAATATACTCTTGCTGCACTAAAACTTACACTTGTTGCTTTAAAATATACAAAAGATGTATATGAAGTTTTGAAAAAATACATTTGCTGCACAAAAATATACATTTGCTGCACTATACTTGTGATAAGTATAATTCTACTATTTGATAATAACAAGTACTAATGTTATAATTATTTTGAGGTCATTTATGCAAGCACAATCTTTAAATACTGAAGTTCTTACTAGACAACATGTAACTCAAGAAATTATTTATGATGAGTTTGTAAAGTTAGGTATGCAGAAGTTTGTTGCTGATGACTTATCTAAACGGTACTATCACAATGAGCTTACTTATAAGGACTTGGAATATTTACAAGATAAATTCGATTTAAAGTTGAAACGTTTAGAGGATAACTTAAAGCACGAGATCGCTGCTGTTAGAACTGAGTTAAAGTATGATATTGCTAGTGCTTCAAAGTCTATCAAGTGGATGTTTGGTACCATTATTACATTCAATATTGGTCTTTTCTTAACTTTAATATCAATGCTTTATACCCTGCCTAAGGGATAATTCTTTGATAATAACAAGTACTAATGTTATAATTATTTTGAGGTCATTTATGCAAGCACAATCTTTAAATACTGAAGTTCTTACTAGACAACATGTAACTCAAGAGATTATTTATGATGAGTTTGTAAAGTTAGGTATGCAGAAGTTTGTTGCTGATGACTTATCTAAACGGTACTATCACAATGAGCTTACTTATAAGGACTTGGAATATTTAGGGGATAAATTCGGCTTGTTATTGGAAAACTTAGAGGACAGATTAGATGCGAAGATTGATGCTGTTAGGACTGAATTAAGGAGTACTTCAAACTTAATTAAGTGGATGTTTGGTACCATTATTACATTCAATATTGGTCTTTTCTTAACTTTAATACCAATACTTTATACCCTGCTTAAGGGTTAATTCTTTGGTCTCCTACTGTGTTTTTAAATCCAATGACCAGCCTATCATTATTCCTTATTGTAGAGGGGGTCAAACTCCTTTTCCTGGTACAAAACACTAATAACCTGTCCTTCAATGTCATATTTTGATACTGCTTACTTCTTTCTTTTTCTACTTCATCCATATACATTCCCTAGAATCATAATACAGTTTTATTGTTCAAGTCTCTACTTCTTCTTGCTCCAAGATTTTGTCTTGCTTACTAAAAGTTTACAAAATGCTCTATATCTATTCGCAAGCGTTTGGTTATTATCTATTTTGGGTAGTAAAAAGGGCAAACATGTGGAACTCCATTAATAAAAACTCAACAGGTTCACTTTATTAGTGTCTCGCCTGCTGCACAAGAAGATTTTCTACAAGTATATAGTCATACCCCACCCATATGTCATGGCTTAGCATCTCAAAAGATGTTTTTATATTTTTCGATGTAAAGATAACTTTAGTCAAAATTAAACTGAAAACAAACTCTATTGTGGAGGCCAAGATCAAATTCCCCTTGGAGAAGTTTAATCAAGCCTGCCGTTTCTTCTCACATACCCAAGATGTATCGTTAAACTAAATGTTAATTTTTAAAAATTGAAATTCAAAAATTATTCAAATGATATAACTTGGTTGACAAAAAAGCCATTATGTGTTCTAATTTTATTCTTAGTTTTAAGGAAGTGTCTCAATTTAGCTCCCTTTTTCCAATGGGTGTTGGGATATGCCTTGCATCTAAGATTAGCTGGTTTTGGTAACGCATTGGGTCAATCGCGGAGGGTCCTGTTGTTCCTGTACGGCAGGGAACACCGGAATTGAGAGTGATGACGAATAGACAGGTAGTAAACCGTGGTAGGGCGACTGGTTTAGTCGCCACTTATTGTAATTCTTCAGTCGCACCCTGGTGATCATTCGCTGGTGTGCGGCTTTTTATTTGAAAGAATTATATGTTTCACGGTTGGTTTCCTATGCAAAAGTCATCATACGTGGCGCTTAATTAATCTAATCTTTTTTTGATTTTCCTCTATTCTTAAGAGTGCACCCAGTTATAGGGGTGGTTTAAAGCTTTATTCTCTACCCCTTTAATGTAAAATTAATAAGACTATAGATACTCGAGCTTTATCCTTTTTTAACCTAGTCCAATCAATAAACGATGCTCAAATATACGCCAAGAATAAACAAAAATACAATAAATTGCTTTACCGAAATACAATATCTCAAGCATATGAAATTTATTTAAATCATCTTAATAGTAATATCTTATTAATATTAATTTATCTAATAAATCTCCATCTTAGTTGTCAGCACAACATAATTTTAGATATAATTAATTCCATGAATAAACCCCAATTTAATTTTGTTTTAAAAAATTCTGCACTGATTTTAGTAGATATTCAAAACGATTTCCTGGAATCAGGCACCCTCCCTGTGCCTCAAAGTAACGAAATCATTCCTTTACTAAACCAACTCCAAAGCTGTTTTGTTCATGTTGTCGCCACTAAAGACTGGCATTGCAAAAACCATATAAGCTTCTTATCAAAAAAGAATAACAAAGGCTGGCCTGAGCACTGTGTTCGAAACACGTGGGGATCAAATTTCCCGAACGATTTAAATACCGAAAAAATAAAAGCCGTCTTTTTTAAAGGCCAAAATGAATACTCTGATAGCCACAGTGGATTTTACGATGACCATACAAAAAGTATTCAAACAGGTCTTCTTACGTACCTTAGATCTAACTCCATCGACACGGTCTTTGTAGCAGGCCTGGCGCTAGACCTCTGTGTTAAGGCAACAATAATCGACGCCCACAGTCTAGGTCTACGGTCACACTTGGTTGTTGACGCAGTGAGAGGCACATCTCCCTCCCCTAAAGTAACAATACAAGAGCTCAAACAACTAGGGATCTCGACCTGCACGTCAAAGGACATCCTCAACATGCCCCAAACATCCCCATGAAGCCTCAAAGCACAAAGGCACTATCACCCACCAACTCTAAATTTTACTTAAAATCTCTTTATGGTCGCCCTTTTACTAAAAAAAGATAACCACACAGAGACTAACAAACATGCCCATAATGGTGAGCTTGTAAAACCTGTTATTCACCAACAGATATAAAATTAAGGTGCAAATTTCAAAAAGTAAATGCAAGAACTGAAAAAAACCTCCCATAGATATATGAAGATTAAAAACAAGGCCTTTTATCCCATTAAAAAGGTATGCTACACACACAGTCAAACAAGAACATACAATTATTGACGTCATAAAACCTCCGATGTTTATTGCTTCAATTTTAGCTCAGCTTTTTTGAAAAGCTAACTCAATTATTTTATTACTCATTAGCGAAACTTAAAACCAACCTACAGCGTCTTTAAAAAGGAACATAATCTTTTTACATAATCTTTTTATTTATAACCCAATAGTATTTAGTGATAAGGTAGGGCGTAAAGAAAGTCAATATACCAATGAAGTTATTAATACGGACTTATGAAGGATTTTATTATATTGTCAAAGAACTAATCTTTAATATTGAAAATATATATTTCCTTTTAAAGGAAAAGAGGATTTAAAATAAGAAAATATCAAAAATAGAATCAATCATCCTGTAGATGATATTCAATTGGGTACAAAAGTCCGTATATTCCTTTTTAGAGTTATCTATTAATGGAATAGTTAACACAATTCTTGTAATGGCAGCCCTAAATCATGCATTATTGCACTTATAACTGCACCGAATAAAACAAACCCATTAAGAGCACATGCTGTGCTTTATGAATGTGTCTCTTTCCTGTCTTTGCTTTTTTTAATTAGCGTATAATCTCGCCCATGTAATTTACATTTCTTGTGAGTGAAAAAGAGCAGCTTTAAGGCATATTTGACATATTTTTATCTGCTTTTCTTAAAGGGAACTGACATATTGACTTCCCTAGCAGGGATAAGTGGTGTGTTGTACCGGTAAGCCCAAAAGACATCGTCCCAGTAAATCTAGATGTGACATACCACTTGAAAAGAAAAAGAGAGCTGTTTTTTTAAGCAAGTATTTAATCTATTCTCCCCTTTAGGCAGTAAAAAGGAAAAGCCTGTAAGCTCTCCTACAATTATTAAACCCGAAGAGTTCATTTCACTCTTTCTTCATTTACTTATTTACTTAATTTAACCAATACCAGATTAATTTATAAGTTTAATGATGTCCACTGGCATTCCCCTAGCCAACCCGCAGCAAAAGATTATGGTTAAACAAAAGGATAATAAGTTAATTATTTCTAATCTTATTTCCAGCGAAGAGATTAGAAAACACACTCCTTGTGATACTAAAATGGCAGTTAATTCTATCAGATTTCTTGAATATAAAAAGACTGGTTTTTATATTATTATTTGTAAACTCAATAAAGCACTTAAACGCCTATTTGACCCAGGCATTGCTACAAAACCCTTAAGCAAAATATATTCACTTATCATGATTAAACAATTGGGCTGCACTTTAGAGACACCCCAATGAATCGCAAGATTTCACTTACGTTTGTCCCTACATTAAATATTACTAATAAGATAAACTACATTAACTCGTTTAAACCTTTAAACTTGGAAACATAAAACAAGTGTTTCTAGATTTAAGATTTGCCTGCCCTTTTAATAAAGATTCAAGCTCCTTAATACTTCACTCATTCTCTTTCCTAATCCTGTCGCGGCTATTAAGTGTAAGGAAAGCTTCCCTTATTAACAAATCCAAAGGTACTCCAACTAGAACAACTATTGGAGAATATATAAGCACTAACACCTAGCTTTAGATTACCCACCGATTAGTGAAGTATTTGTTTACTAAGATTTCTACCTTGTTCTTCAGAAATTTATTTCTCGTGCGGAGGGCATCGGTTTTATGCAACAAAATACTATATTAAGCTTAGCGAACCCCTCTGCTTCTCCCTATATTTTACTAACGGTTGTAATAATGGATCTGTGGATTTCAATCTGCGGGGTACCCTGTATTTTATAAATTAATGAGGTGTTTGAATGCTTTTTATCATTACTTGCGTGCAGTTGTCTTGATAAGCAATGAACTTTACGCATAAAGTGCTTTGTTGGGTACAAATATTTAAACATACAAGCAGAAACGCGGTGCGTAAGGCTTGATAAGGATTGATTGTGTGAGTGTTGCCGCACGGCGTATCAAGCTTGTAACAGGATGAATGCACAATTTCATAGGTATGCTTGTTGCATTTCAAAGCTTAAGTCTTACTCGCAAATCGTCTTCGTACATCCACAACTTTCGTTGCATCCCCCCCTTTTTGCGATCCTTGACCTTAACTTCTGCCCTCCTATATCTACAGCAGCCTTCCTAGGTAATTTTACTTCCTCAGCTCTAGATTTTAAATCCCCTACAGAAGCTTATCTTTACAAAAAATAACTAAAATACCGTCTGAAAAATTAATAGAAAGTCCATAATTAGTTCCTGTCTTTAAAAAACTACAAGAGATAAATTTGCCATTTAATTCATTTCTGGCAAAAAGGAAAAAACACCTTCTCTTTTCTTGGGGCCCCTAAAACAAATCTCTAACCACCCTTAATTCGGATAAGCTTCAAAGTCACCCTTTCATAAAGATATGATATATAGTTCTTCCTATCCTTTCCGGTAATGAAAGATTTACAAAAGAAATAAAAACCTGCTGGCATCCCTAAAAGGTATGCCAGCGCAAGGAAAATAAACCCTTATCAAGTTCAATATATTTATTATCTACAGCTATGCCCACTTTTGTCTAAAACCCTCCTAAATCGAGCATTAACCTAATATTCCTCTTGTTAGCAAGATTATTAGTGACATCATAAAGTAACCATTGGTTCTTCTGTTGGAAATTTAATATTAAATCCCCTAAAGAATCACCTTTCTGCATAATGCCAACCTCCGATGTGATAATATGTTTTAACAACAAAAATTTCAAAAAGTACTATTCTGTTTTTCAGGTCATCACAATATTATCTAATAACCCATTTACAAAATTTTATAAACAATATACTATATTCTAAATACAGCATATAAAAGGAGAGAGAATGTGTGTTTTTTAAAAGACCCAAAGATAGTGAGTGTATCTAAAATATTTTTGGTGCTATTAGTTGCATCGTGTTCTTCCTTAAAGTCAGAACATGATGAATTTAATAGCAAGCTGAGAGTATATCAGAATTTAAACAAAAACTGTGATCTGAAGGGTGTTTTTGACTACAAAAACAAGATAACAAAAATTTTTCTGCACACTAATTTCAGAAATCATAGCGTGGTGAAACAGTCGCCTCTGAAGTTGCCGGATGGGACTAAGATTGAAGGTAAGACAAGGCATGAGCATAGCAGTAATATTTTTGCTGGGAGCTGGATTAATTATTCCTCTTTTAGTCTTAGTAAACTTGCCTTAGAGAAGATATTAGGAGAGGAAGAACATGTTTACAATAAGGAATATGCAAAAATCCAAATTGGATTAGAAGAAGTTCAGATCAAAAAGTCTAAAATTATAGATTTTCTGTCTATGATTAACGAGACTGAAAAAAAATACTCTCAAAACATAAGGACTAAAAGTAAGTAGGCCTTGATTTCTACTTACTTTTAATTTTCCTGTTACATTATTAACGAACTAGAACAGAGAAGAATGCGTGCTACAATGCATGCCTTCTTCTCTGTTCAGGATTCATTTTGAGAAAACGGATTTAATAAATAAAGGTCACTCGAATCAGTAGGCTTACACTAAAGACTTTACAAGGACGTTCTTGAAGAAAAACTCTCAAACCGATAAATTGGATAAAATGACAAAGGCCACCCTAGGCAGCCTACATATTATTCTAATCAAACAATAAGAGTGAGACCTTAAATCTCAGTCTATACAATAATTATAAACTATTTTATTTTTTTGTAAAGCCTTTTATTCGTTTTTCTTCTATTAATTCTTCTATTAAATTGTAACTATCCATAAGGGTATCTGCAACCACTCCAAATTTTTTATAAAACGAAACGCGATTATCTAAAACACAGCTCTATTTAACCTGTTTTAATTCATTGTACTTATTTTTCATTTTATAAAAAAATTCTTTCTCTTCTTTATAAATTTCCTTAAGCAAAAACCCAACAAATTTTGTGTCAGACTTATAGACATGAAAACACTCTTCGTCATCGAATTGAAGCCTTAAAGACCTTAAAGAATTGCTGTCATTCTTACTACCCTTGTTGCCATCATCCAGTACCTTAATCGCATAATCAACTCCTCTGCTTAAGATTAAATCATAGTCAATCTTACCACTATCAATTCCTACCACCAGCTTAATATACCTATATACAGAAGTTTTAGCTATCCTATAGTCCCTTATAAAACCCGCAAAACTTTTATACCCGTCAAGGGCATAATACTTACTTTCATTAATTTCCTTCAATATTCTAGCTGTTTCTATTTTATTGTAAGACTCTTCCTTGATTAAGACTTTAAGTTTTTCTTTTAATGTTATGTATCTTGCCTCTCGTGTTTCATTTTTTTTCTCTACTTCGCAAGCTTCTAAATCAACCCTTCTAACTATCTCTATCTTTTTGCTCTTATTCATTGCATTCCTCTTTTGAAGTAGTTCCGTTTGGGACAAGTAGTTCCATTTGGGACTACTTGTCCATCTTGCTTAAAAATTTTCCCAATATTTCTTCATAAGCTTTATAATAATCCTCATTTGGATTAAAGTCATCCCTATAAAAGATAGTCTTTCTTAAATTATCTCTCTTAGGTACACTTCCCAAAAACCTTTCCTTATATTCATTTTCAATAAACTCCCTTAATTCTTTGTCTATGTTTTGTCGTTCTACCAAATTAGTTATTAAATAAAACGTAGGTAATTCACTTCTAAATATATCCCTTAACCTGTTAGTCATTAAATCCAAACTTTCAATCGCCCACTGGTCAGTTGGTAAGGGTATAATTAGATAATCTGTAATTATTAAGCTATTATTGAGCAAACTTCCTAAGGTAGGCGCTGTATCCATAATAATAAAATCATAGCTAGCCTGCACATAGCTTAAAAATATTTTAAGTAGATTTTCCTTCAAAGATATACTTTCCTCGTTAAACTGACTTAAAGTCAAATGACTTGCTATGAAATCAATATTATCACTTATACTTATAACCACATTTTTAATGTCCATTTCTTTTTTTAATACCCTGTATATGTTACACTTTCTGATATCTATATTTTTACTTCTTATAAAATTAATATAAAAACTCGTACTACTCGCCTGTGGATCTAAATCAATTAATAAGACTTTATAACCTTTACTTGAAAGGATATTACTAAAAAATAAAGCCGTCGTACTTTTTCCAACACCACCCTTAATTGACGCTATAGTTATTATTTTTGGTTTCTTTCTATCCATTGCAATATTCCCTTGTCCTTATCATATTCTTTTCCATAGAACTGATAAACTTCTTTTTCCAACTCTAATATTCTACTCAACAAGGAATCGTAGAAAATTTTTTGCTTATTTTCTACTTTTAAAAATGTATATAGACTTCTTAAATAACAAAAAACACTTCCCTTTTTAAACCTAAATTCGATATAAAATCCCTTGGCTATTCTAACAGTTTTCTTCTCTTCATTTTCCTCGTAATTTATAATAAATGGTTTTGGAAACCTTGTAAACCCGTAATAAATTCCCTTAAACTTGTCTCCATCTCTTACCTTAAATATATGTAAACTTTCATACTGATCGGGGTTAAAAACATTTCTGAAACAAATCCAAAATTTACCTTTGTTTGGTTTTGCCTCAAAGTTACTTATCACACTGTAAATTTTTGTGTGATACATTGTTCTGCTATTTTTCTCTTCTATTTTTTTAAAAAATTTATTATTTTTATCCTCTATTTCTGCCTTTCGTGCTCTTAATTTTGCCTTAAGCTCATATATCGCTTTTTCCATTTTCATGCTCTTCTTCTAATTAAAGACTCCTAATGTTCATACTTGGTATTAATTCAGCTACTCTTTTAATATCATTTGGACTGTCTATATAGTTCATTATCGGGGTAACTCTTTTAATACAAGTAGAATACATCTCCTGTTTCTTTGTCTTATTTCTGTCTTTAAACTCTCCTATTATCAGGTTAAAATCTGTCTTTGTATGCTTCTTCGACATAAACCACACTTTATTTTTTTTCTCTTTAAGTTTATTCTTAAAGAAAGTTAATGCATCCCTTTCTTTATATTCTATTAGCTCTTCCATATAATCTTTTAGATTCCATAATGTGTTCTTGTAGCTTACGTCCGTTTGCACAATTTCCCTTAATTCAACCAGATCTTCTCTCATAAAATCTTTAAATTTGTATAAGATAGACTTTTCTAGTGCTTTTCCTTTGTCTTTCATAGTCTTTATCCCAGAATTCTTATTTATATTGTTTTTAACTTGTTTATTACTTAAAAGATGTGAAAAACTCTGATGTGAATTTTTGAATTTTTGTGTCTTTTCTCTTAGTTGTTCTTTTTTTACAGCCTTGCTTATTTCTAGATCTTTCCTGCTTTTCCTTTCGCTGAAGTAAGCTTTGCTTATTACCTTGCTGGCTACCTTTTCAAGGGTCTCATTGATTATGTAATGAGTAAAACTTCCATTATTTTTCCCAAGTGGATTAAAATTTGTTTTCAGGAGACCTAGTCTTTCAAAACTTTTAATATCGTTTTGTATGGTCCTTTTTGTTACCCTTTTAAATCCTTTCCTTTCCAAGATTGAATTCACCATTGAAACAACATTTCCTAAGGAGTACCTTCTGTTATTTTGAAAATAATTGCAGCGTAACCTCTGGATTACCCAAAACACCTTTAATCTTCTATCTACTACTTTATTAAATGGATCCCTACTGATCTTTTCTTGTCTCATTTCAAACTCCTATCGTTCGACATTTTTATCTTTAAAAGAACACTAACATTCTAGTTAAATGCTAGTAAAAAGTAAAGTCCTCATTTGAATTTATAAAAATACAAATACTATGTACTAAATCTTAAATTTAAAAACGTGTTTATACTTTTTGAAGTGTTCTAATTGACTTGTTAATTTCTTTTAGAAAAGTTAGGAGGAGGGGCTTATAAATTTCAAATACAAAGTCTTTTTTTTCTCCGTAGGCTTTAAGTTTAAGTATGTAATTATTATCAATATCTCTTGACATGTGAAGTATTTCTTGCGGAGTTAAGATAATATTCAGTGTTTCCTTTGTTTCATTATTTTCTTCACCAGTTCTTTCTATATTTTTTATTTTTAGATTTTTATTGTCGCTGTTGTATATAGAGTGAAATAAATACCATTGATTAGAATACAAGGTTATGTTTAAAAATAATATATTTAGGTCTTCATCTGGATAATAGTTGGAGATGATGAATACTTTGTAGTCTCCCTCAGGACTGTTTGGATTGGCAAAAAAACGAGGAATTTCCATGCTATAGACATATTGTCTGTTAAATTCATCATATTCTTCTTTAAGCTGTGTTTGTTCGATTTCTTTTTTTTTTTGTTCTATTCGTTTTTCGAAGAAACTTTTTGAAATCTCTTTTTCTTTGTCAAAATCTTTTAAGAAATTTGCAATGTATCTTTTTTCTATTTTAACTGTATGTTCTAGTTTAAAACTATCCCTAAAATTTACGTCAATGTAATTCCCTTGGCTTGTATCATGAATTTTAGTTAATAATTCTCTTGAATTGATTGGGTTGATTATTAACTTGCTTTTGCTAAACGTCGACTCGGCTGTTATTTTTGAATCGTATTTCTGATAGTCGAATTTTCTTTTATTTATTAGAAATTCTTTGGGGTTAGTGCTGGTATCTAGTTTTAATCCTTTCTTTTGAATATGTATTACCATTTTAAACTTTTCTTCTTCTGTTAATGGGTTATAAGCACCCAACAGGGAGAGTTTATCTTCATAGTTTCTACCTATTACTGAATCTTCTTGATTGTTTATATTGCCTGATATATAACTCGTGTTATGGAAATTGAAATTTTCATTTGGGAAGGAATTGCATCCCAGAACTAAGACAAATATCAAACCATATTTACATAACTTCATAGTTACATTCCTTGTGTATATTTTATATTATTTTATTATAATGTGATATAGATTCTAAATTGTTTTTTGTTTTAAATTAGGTATTATTTTCAGGATGAGATTTTGTATTGGGGTTTTTTGAAAGAAAGTTGTAATAAATTTTTATATTTAATCTTGGTTTTTGTATTTTGTTCCTGTAATTTTGACGGAGCATCAGGTTTTGTTATGTCCTTAGAGGATGCAGTAGGTTTAGAAATTTCAGGCTATGAACATATAGGTGGTAATAAGTTTAAAACCCGTGTTCATGTTAAAAATTATTTTGATTCTGTAAAGGATATTAATGGTTACTCTTATTATTTTGTATTAGACAAGAGAGAAGGCAGTGTTAGTATGCAGCTCACATTGTGCTCGAAAATAGCAAGTTTACTAGATTATAAGTTCGGGATTCTTTTTAACTTAGGGTTTAAATTGAGTTTTGTAAATGTTAATTCTGATTCATTTGAGTTTAAGGTTGAAAAAATTCTTAAAAGCAATCAAAATACTGGAAATGTTTTTGATATGGGAGATGCTGTAATAACGACTTCCCATGCCTTTAGTTTAGATCAGGTAAGAGCAATTAATCGTGAATTTGAAGCTAGGAATTATAATAATGATATTAATTCAAGCACAAGTGAACTTATGTATTTCGTGGGGGATCCTGAGTATTATGCTATGAAAGAGGCCTATATTGTTCTGTATTATTATGTCTTTAAGGCGATAGAGAAATATATGCAGGAGTAAAAAATTAACAAGATTGGGTAATATTTAATATTTATTAAATGGGTTTATAAACACAAGGTTTATACTTTTTTTACAGATTAGTAGCTAGAACAGATAATGCGCATGTATACCTTGTATAATGTGGATAGTATGGCTTTGAAAGTTAATGTAAAGGTAATACTAGGTACTTTTAGGGAGAAGTTAGAGGAGATATATAGACAGTACCTCGGGAATGAGATTTCATATACTAGTTTGGTTAAAAGACTAGAAGAACTTGCAGAAGAGTACCTAAATGTTTTTGTCAGAAAGGATAGATTTACTAATCTCTCAATAATATTAAATCTGTCCAAGATTAGAAAGATAATAAAGGAATATATTAATCTTGCAGTGATTGAAGAGATCAGAAAGCGGAGTAGAGTTTTGTTTTTCTGGACTCCTACAGAAGTCAAGAAACTGGCTAGCATTAATATTAAGGATTTGGGAGCGGTAGAGGAGCTAATGGCTGCTCACAATATTTCAAATCAAAAGGTCTACTTTCATGATTTTCTAGTCTTATTTAAAAGTCCAGAGTGGTTAAATAATTATGCACACCACTACAGAATTTCGAAAATTAATAGTTATAGGAAGGAGCTGGTACCGGTTAAGATAAGTCTGGCTACATATATCCAGCTTGTTAATGTCTTGTTGACACAGAAAAGAGATATTAGGTTAAAGTTTTATGGTGTACTAATGGCAACAGGAAGACGACCGGTTGAGATAATGAAGGTATCTCAATTTCATGCAGTGGATCAGCAGCATATTTTAATGAAAAACATTGCAAAGAAGAAGGAAAGTAATTTAGTGCACGAAGTTGCTTTCCCCACATTTGCTGATCCCGGATTGATTATTGAAGCAATAGAAGAGATAAGATATATGGAGAGGACGGAGAGACTTTCAAAGGAAGTAATATCAGCCAATCTTACTTATTCTTACAACAGAATGTTCCGCAAAATTTTTAAGGATGTATTTGAACCGGAAGAATCAGTTTATTTTTGCAGGAGACTTTATAGCAGGTTTTCCTATCTTGCGTTCGCACCAAAGAATATGGAGTTAAATTTATGGATAACTACGGTTTTAGGGCATGAACATGATGATATAGTAACAGCTTTTCATTATAATCGTTATGTATTGGAAAATTTGGATGACGCTGTTGATATTAATCTTTTAAGACTTATTAAGAGGCGTATACGCACATATATTAGACGCAAGACCACATATTCGCTCCTTACTATGCAGGATCTTGATTTGCTTATAAATAAGAGCTCCACTAAGGATGATAATTATATTAAAACCCTACACGTCATTAAGGACATTATGATGAGCGATAATTTAGAGGAGTTGGAGATGCTTCGGGGTCTTAATGTTAAAATTAGGAGAGTTTTTAAGCAAAAATATGGATACAATTATAACTATGCGAAGCTTGGTGAATACTTGGCTGCGATATTTGGGTACAAGATACGAAGATAGTGTTTGGGTATGAATACGGGATTTTTTTATTTTTTTAATAAAGCTTTAAGTGCTGGAGAGGGCAAGAGAGTTTATGTTTCTCATCTTTATGATAGGTTAACTTCAATTGAGCCCGAGCCGGATCGGAAGTGGCTTAAGGTTTGTTTTGAGGAAGCCAAGAGAGGGAAAAGGTATTTTTTTCTTTTCACTAGAGGTGAAACGAATGGTAAATTTATCTCGTGTAGTTTTTTAAAGACAGGAACTAATTACGGTCTTGATATTAAGTTTTCCGATGGAAATTTGAATATCTTTTGTAAAGATAAAAAATCTTTAGAGTTTTTAAAATCTAGAGCGGAGCGATTTTTAAAAACAGAGGTAGAAAAATCAATTACGGCAGGTAAAGTGGGAGATTTATCTACGGACGGTAAAAGGGTATTTATTAAACGAAAGATTAGTAGTAGGTCCTGAAATTTTTGAAAGAGAACGGATAATCGTCATTCAGGGCTTTTTTTTCCATTCTTTCAATTTTTAAATAGCCGTTGCCTTTCTTAAGGCTCTCCTCAAAGGGTCCTATTTGTGTTTTGTTGTCAAAAAAGGCTACTAATTCTACTCTGCCATCTTCTAAATTTTTTACAAATCCTTTTATTCCCATTTTAACTGCAATTTGTTCTGCAAAAAACCTAAAACCTACTCCCTGTACTTTCCCAGAGAAAAAATATTGATATTTACACATACCTTATCTTTCCTTTAAAGGATTAGAAGAAGAGCCTTTAAGTAGCTCTCCTTCTAATTGTAATTTACTCTCTAATTTTGCGTGATTTTATCTATTTCCATTCTTATGTTGTCAGATAGGCCTCCAAATATAATTTGAATAGCATTACCTTTTTTCAACATTCCACTCGCTCCAAGAGCTTTAAAATAAGCATTAGGTTGCACTAATTCTATTTTATTTACATTTACTCTTAATCTTGAAGCACAAGCGTCAATGTATGTAATGTTGCTCTTACCCCCAAGGCCTTCTAGTACCTTCCTAGCTGTGTCTGCTAGTCCCGTTTTTTGGGAGCTACTTACCTTAGCAACATCCTCGTCCGCATCCTCTCTTCCTGGAGTTTTAAGATTAAATCTTAGAATTACAAACTTAAAGAGGAAGTAGAATCCTATGAAGTAGAATGTACCAAGGACAGGAATCATTATCCAGGTTGTTTTGCTGTTTCCTTGAAGTATTCCAAAGAGGAACATATCAATAAATCCTCCAGAGAATGTTAGTCCAACCCCAATATTGAAAAGGTGTGCCAGCAGATGGGACAGTCCGAATAAGGGAACGTAGACAAAGTAATAAAGAGCAGGAGCTGCGAATAGGAATGCAAATTCAATAGGCTCTGTTATTCCTGTTAACATTGATGTAAAGCTAGCAGATAATAATAGTGAAGCTACACTCTTCTTATTCTCATTTCTTGCTGTATGATACATAGCAAGAGCAGCACCAGGTAGTCCAAAAATCATTACTATGAATTCACCACTGAAGAATCTTGTACCTCTGGCAACCTCAAAGTGAGTAGTATTAGGATCGGCAAGTTGTTTAAAGAATATATTTTGTGCTCCTGATACGAGTTCTCCATTAATTTCTAGGGTCCCACCAACAGATGTTTGCCAGAATGGCATATAGAATATGTGGTGAAGTCCAAATGGAATCAATGATCTCTTTATAGCCCCATATGCGAATGAGCCAAAGAGCCCAGATTTTTCTACAACCCCTCCGAATGAAGACATGATTCCTTGTATAAATGGCCAAGTGAATGTCAAAATTGTTCCTGCCACAAACATTACTGCTGTGGTTATAATCGGAACAAATCTTGATCCTCCAAAGAACGCTAGGAATGCGGGTAATTGGATATTGTAGAACCTGTTATGTAGGAATACTGCAATAAATCCTGCTACCATTCCTCCCATTACGCTCATTTGAAGAGAAAAGATACCAAGTACATGTGTGTATTCTTGGCTTTTAGAAATAGCTTCTACTTCTGGCATTCCAAGAGCTTGAAGTGCTGCTACACTTACAGTTGAAGGAGTGATTCCTTGAATAAATAGGACTCCATTTATTGTTTGATGCATAACTAGGAATCCCACAACCCCAGCAAGTGCAGCTGTTCCCTTCTCAACCTTGGCAAGTCCTATTGGAATTGCTGCTGCAAACATTAAAGGCAAGTTAGCAAAAATTACTTCTCCCGTATATTTCATTAAATGTAATATTGAACTTGTTACAGTTCCATGTCCAAGTATTCCTTCAAGTCCATAAGCCTGAATCATTGTGTCATTGGTGAAAGCACCACCAATTCCTAACAAAATTCCAGCTGCCGGCAGAAGAGCTATTGGTAGCATGAAAGCTTTTCCAACTTTTTGTAATGTTGTGAAAATAGATCCTGACGATGTTGACATAACATTTCCCCCTCTTATCAGTTGTTACTAAAGTTTATATAATTAATATTGTTAATTATATAAACTAGTTAATATTAACAATATTTGTTAATATTGTAAACAAATTTAAAAAATTGCTTACAAATAAGCAATGCCAATTTAGTAAAATTGACACTGCTAGAATTATAATCCTTTAATAATTTTTTCTACTTCTGTATTAACATTGTCTGATACGACACCAAATATGATTTGTAATCCTTCATTTTGTCTAACAACCCCTTTAGCACCAAGTTCTTTAAAGAAGGCATTATCTTTAACAAGATTCATATCATAAACTTCAACTCTGAACTTTGTAATACATGCACTGTGGTATTTAATATTAGCACTGCCACCAAGACCCTCAATAGTTTTTGTTGCAATCTCTCTTAGGTTTTCAAGTATCTCTTTTGAGCTTGTTTTTGTAGCAGTAACTCCGTCATCCTCTCTTCCTGGGGTTTTAAAGTCAAATTTGACTATGGCCCACTTAAAGACAAAGAAGTATATGAAGAAGTAAGGTATTCCAACATATATTATGTTTATCCAACTTGTTCGTTCATTTCCTTGAAGTATTCCATAAAGGAAATAATCAATAAAGCCGTCTGCGAATGTCACCCCAACACCAACATTTAGTAGATGCATGAATACGAATCCCATTCCGTACATGAAAACATTAAATCCGAAAAACAGGATGGGAGCTGCGAATAGGAATGTAAATTCAACAGGTTCTGTTATTCCTGTTAGGAATGATGTGAATGCAACGGAACCAAGAAAGGCTGCCATTTCTTTTTTTCTCTCAGGTTTTGCTACCCACCACATAGCAAGAGCAGCTCCAGGTAGTCCAAATGCATGTCCTGGCCATTTACCAACCCAAAA
Organism: Borrelia sp. RT5S; assembly: GCF_021165755.1. Classification (NCBI taxonomy): domain Bacteria; kingdom Pseudomonadati; phylum Spirochaetota; class Spirochaetia; order Spirochaetales; family Borreliaceae; genus Borrelia; species Borrelia salvatorii. The sequence continues at coordinate 11,163 of NZ_CP088938.1, read as the reverse complement.
TCTTGTTCCCTTAGTTACTTCAAAGTGTCCTGAAAAATTAGGATCGGCAAGTTGTGCGAAGAATATTTTTTGTGCCCCCGACACGAGTTCTCCGTTAATTTCCATTGTCCCACCAAGAGGTGTTTGCCAGAATGGCATGTAGAATATGTGATGCAGACCAGTTGGAACTAACGCTCTCTCAATTGCTCCAAATAGAAATGAACCGAAATACCCAGACTTTTCTACAGCTCCACCGAGCATAGCAATCACACCTTGGATAGGAGGCCAAATGAATATTAACAATATACCAACAACTAGCATTATTGCAGTTGTAATTATAGGAACGAATCTTGTTCCTCCAAAGAATGCTAAGAATTGAGGAAGTTTAATATCATAGTACTTATTGTGAAGATAAGCAGCAATAAATCCGGAAACCATACCCCCAAGTACTCCTATCTGAAGAGTATGCATTCCAAGTACATGTGTGTATTCAAATGCTTTAGCAACAGCTTGTGCTTCTGTTAAACCTGTTTTTATTAAATATTCAGGATTAGCTGTAGCAGCAGTGATTCCCTGTATAGCAAGAGTACTACTGATAGATTTGTGCATGACTAGGAATCCAATCCCCCCAGCTAGACCCGCAGCTCCCTTTTCTACATTAGCAAGCCCAATTGCAATTCCTAATGAGAAGATTAAAGGTAGATTTTCAAATACAACACCACCAGTGTCTCTCATTACCGATAAAATAATATTTAAAATGGTGCCCTCTCCCAGAGTGTTTCCAAGCCCATAAGCCTGAATCATTGTTTCATTAGTAAAAGCACCACCAATCCCTAGCAAAAGCCCAGCAGCTGGCATAATTGCAATGGGAAGCATGAAGGCTTTACCAATTTTTTGCAAAACAGCAAACTTATTCGAAGTAGCCATAATAAATTCTCCTTTGATCGCTCTTAAGGTAAACCCATTCTAGACCGAACATTTTATCAATGTAAAATGGATATTTAAAACGTTTAATTATTACTTAGGTTAAGTATAACATTAATGAGGACTTTTATAAAGATATCATTAATGATTTTAATTAAAATGCTTAGATATTTTCCCTTATAATTTACAAAATTAAGTGCTATTTATCCTCCAATACTTTTTAAGTATTGGTATAAATCGCTGTCCTTAGGGGCGTAGTCTGAGGGGAGTTTTTTACCAGAATCTCTTGTATTAGGATCTACACCTTTTTCTATAAGAGACTTAATAAAATCTATTCCATATTCGCTACCTACAGCATTATGAAGAACAGTCCTAGATTCTGAATCCGCTAGGTTGATGTCGAAATCTTGCAGTATTACATAATCTATTATGTTTTTTGATTTTGAGGTTACTGCGTAGGTAAATACAGGCGTCCCGTTAGAGAATATTGTATTTAATGAGAAATTATTTTGATTTTGGGTTAGAAAAGTTTTAAAGCCATCCAAATTATCATTCCTTACTAATTCTTGTAGCCTATGTTTTCTTTCAGTATATTGTTTATATTCATCCTTAATTTTTATGCTTTTTAAGAAATTATCTTTATTTTCTTTCAAATCTATGTAGTAAGGAATAGTATCAATGTTGTCTTTATAGTAAGTAATAGGAGCCTTGATAGTATTTAAATCAAGGTAGTAAATGTCGAGTACCTCTTTAAAATAATTATTGTTTTCTTTAATGAGGTCGAATTTAACTTCGTGTTCTTGATACTTTTTAAATGGAATTAAATTATAGCTTCTGTCATAATATAGTATATCTGTTATTTGTCCCTCTAAATCTCTAATTACGGGTATGATGTTTCCGTCCTTGTCAACGCTTATGTCTGATATCTTGCCATCTAGGATAGGCAATTTATATTTGTTGTACATCGGAAGAATTTCTTCCTCTAAGTCTGCTATTCTGTCTTTAATCTCTGTATTCATTGCTTTAGCATAGTTGTTATAGGAGGTAGCAATCTCGGTTGAAGCTCTGTTTGTATTTTCTGAGTACTTTTCAAAAGTAGCATTAAATATCGTATATATTGGCTTAACCTGTGACATTAATTCCATTTTGATTGGTTCCTTAAAGCTTAAAAGATATGTAGCTAGGAATGTTTCGTTTATTTTATGTATTTCAAAGAAATCTTTCTTAAAATCTTTAAAGTCTTCTAACAATTGTTTCTCTGAGAAGTAATAGGATAGATTTGAGCTTAGTATGAAGAGCATAAATAGGGTTAAGTAATACATAAAACTAAACCTTTTAAACTTTCTTTTGACTTTAGTTCTTAAATTTTTATTAAAGATAGTAAAAGATGTAACCCCTATTATGACATATCCAAGGTATATAAAAATCGTGTGCAGTGTATGGTAGCTCATTTGAATTCCTTTATAGTTAATCTTTCTACATTATATCAAAATAGATTTTTATTTACTTTACTTTTATAAAAAGTTATAATTGAGTACCCCTATGAGAGTGTTTTTAGGTTTCATTTGTGTGTTTGTCATATTTTTATCCTTTTTAAGTTGTACTACGGTCTCGTTGGACAAGCCTGCTGGGGGGAGGGATTTAGACTTGTTGGCTTTAAAAGACTTGATGGTGTATCCTGAGCTTAAGATTTCAAATTTTGATATGAAAAATTATGAAAAATTAAGAGGGCATTATGGGTGTGACTTTGAGATTTTAAAAAGGGAAGATGATGATCCAGTGTATATTTCAGAATCTAGTTATAGGGGAAATATCGATTATATTAAAGATCTTTATTTTTATAATAAAAAGTTGTATAAGGTTGTCTTGGCATACAGTACAGTTCAAGGTTCTCCTTTCAAATCTGAAATGATTAAATATTTAAAGAAATTTAATGTTAAGGAAAAGTTTCCTTTAAGAATAAGATTTCCTACTCATAAGGTATGCGTTGAGGGCGGGACTTGGATTGTTATTAAGAAAGCTTTTCTAGATATGATCATTCAGGATAGGAGTGCTTTAATTGTTTCAAATCGTGTAATGGAGGGTATAGTTGAACGGTTTTCTTAAGAGTACTCTCTATTCTAGATCTTCAAATATTTTCTTCATAGCTTCCTTTCGGCTCGTTTCTTTTTTTTCTAGGTCGGTTGCTATTGATTCTTTTAGTTTGTCTATTTGTAGCAGGCATTCTTTATTTTTTTCTTTATTCGTTTGATTAGCTTTAAATATCCTTCCGTTTTTTATCTCTTTTTCGAATTTATGAATATCTTGAAGCATACTTAACTTGAAGTGCATTACGTTTTCAGATACCTGAAATTCTTTAGCCATTATTTGCTGTGGGGATCTTATTGATTTATATTGAGGGACCTTTAACTTTAAGGTAGTAGTTGGGATTAATAAGTTTGTTGCAAATATATTAGCTTCCATTGTCATGATGTTTTCTTGTACTGTGGACTTATTTGTTACCTTTGATGAACTGAGGATTTTGTATTTGTGCATTAGGTAATGGCCGAGTTGCTTTGCGATTTCAAATCTTTTATTAACAAGAGGCATTGATTCGTTTACATATATAGCCCTTTTATTTGGTTTAATATAAGCGGAAAAATTTTTATATTTGTCCTCAAACTCTATTTCAAATACCTTAAGGCCCTCCCCTGTTGTAATTTTTATTATTGGTACAGGGATGAGCAATATAGAATATTTCGAGATTATATAGGAGGAGTAAGTATAGGGGGTTTTAATGTAGGAACTAGACTTATTGAAATTCATTGGACGTAAACACTCTCCCCTTCATATTTTATAATATAATTTGAGTATGAGGTATAGTTTTCTTTGTTTTCTTTGTTTTTTTTCTTGCAGGACTTTGAACGTTAATGAAGTCTTTGACAAAAAATTTGACAAGATTGAAAGGGCTAATTATTTTCTTTATTTTTATCCAGACAGCCAGATATATATCAGAAAAGATAAAGTTAGCAATAATTTTTCTGTATTTTTAAATGTTGTCTTGGATTCAAGCTCGAACTTAAGTAACAGTTATTTGAAATTAGTTCAGGATGATAATTACATTGGAGATGTTTGCATTTCTAAGGTTGTTAGTATTAGAAATTTTAAGTTCTTATATATTAATGTTGATAGGAAGAATGCTGATCTTATTTTAAGGGCACTCAAACCACACAAAAAATTATCTTTTGTTCTAAACAGTAATTCTTATCAAGTGTGGACTAGGGAGACTTTTGAATATGATTCCAGGTTCATTGATGTCGATTTTAAGAGCACTAGAGATACTCTTTTATATGCGCTTAAGAGTGGTCTTTTATAAGAGGTTATGTTTATTTTAAGGTTCGTGTTTTTCCATTGTAGCATCTTAAAAGTAGTTGGTAATTTTACTATGTTGGAATGTCTAATTAGCTCAATGAGTCGGGTAGTGTTATGTTTATTCGTTTGGTTGATGGGAAAATTTGGTGGTTGGTATATTTTTGTGAGTTTTATGTTTTCCTGTTCGACTCTTTATTTAGGCAATATTGAGGGAATAAGTAAGGACTCTAAGTATATTAGATTTATTTTTGACAAAAACAAAGTGTCTTTAAGACATTATTTTACTATCTCTGGTAAGTTAAATTTGAGGTATAAAGAGCCTTTGTACTTAAAAGTTGGAGAAGAGATAGTAGCTTCATTTTTGCTTGAACGTTACAAGAGAATTGATGATAAATATATTCAGGCTTTCTTTAGTGTTGGCAGAAATATTTCTTTAAAGACGTATTTAGAGTGCGTTAAGGCTGGGAAATTTGTTATCATAAACAGCTCTGGAATCATCATTAAAACTATTGTGTTTTCTGAGTTACCAGATAGGGAAGATATTCTGCTTCAGAACAATAAAATCACTTGAGATTTTACTTTTATTGTTTAAGATGCCTGGATTTAAAGCTTTGAGTAATGTTAAATTCCTCTTAACAAAAAAATTTCTTCCCATTTCACCAGGCATATCCAAGTTTAAATGCCCAGGGTAACTATTTCAAAGCTATTCCGGCTGGGAGTTTCAATTTCCTCACCTTTAGCGTATCGTTGCCAAAAGGCGTCAGCTATCGCAAGTGAATCAATGTGCTGCTATGGCATGAAGTAAGCCCCACTAGCAAAAGCTCATCCACTGTTGGACCTAATAAGCAGTACAGCAGTTGCTTGCTCTTGATTAAGAGCAAGCAACTGCTGTACTGCTTATTTATTATCGACGGATTAAATTTTATTCAGAGGAGTTTTTGGTCTCAGCACGTCTTTGTTTCTCTTTAACAGAATTCAGCTTGGCAAGAAATGCGCTGTGAACACTCACGATCTTCTCGTACGAATCAGCGGGCCCACCTCCATCAACAGCCTTTCTAACTGTGTCAGCTGCTTTCTGTATGCCAATTCTTTCCATAGACTCCGCTACTCCTAGGATTACACTGTATATTTCCGCAAACTGTGTCCCGGATCCTTTTTCCCCTAACTCTTCAATAGTGTCTTTCATTAAAGCTAAAAACTCCTCTCCGACTTCAATAACTCTCAGCTTTACCTCTCGTATCCTATCATCTCCGGCTCCCTTAGTGCCCGTTGCCTTTTGTAGATTGTCAAAAGTAAAACCAGAGTTTTTTACGATATCGTCGATTTGATTCTTAGCAGCACTAGACGAATTGTCCACTTTTGTTTTTAAGTGACTAGGAAGCATGCTACAAGAGGTCAGTAAAACAAGAATCACTATCTTTAACACATTTGACATATGTTGTCTCCTTATCTCCGTTTTATATAGACAAGTATATCTCATTAATTAGTTGACTACAGGAAGAAAATTTTTTAGGTCTTATGTACTTAAGTGCAAAAAGGGAAGATATTTAGTCTAACAATAATTAATATATTGATCGAGTGATCTATAAAATTTTGAGTCTTTTAAATCAAATAGAATTTTACGAGTAAAGTATGCTGAATAGGGGATTTAATTATTAAAAAGAGTACAAAGTGTGATTAAATTTTATGTTTTACATTTAAATTCTTGATTTTTGTTTTGTTGTTCCTGCTGCTGGAATTCCCTTTTCAAAGAAAACTTGGCTTTAATGATAGATGAATTTATGTAGGTTTGAAGATTTGTATCGAAATACGGATTTGCAAATAATGAGGGTATTTCTTTTTTTGAAGACCTTATTGATTGGTTTCGGTCATTAAATATACCAAATGTAATGTGTTCATGAGGAATGAGATTCATTGCAAGTAAAATTGAGTTAGATCTTTAAAAAATCTGAGCTAGAGCTGGATCAGTGAACGCCGTAGGTTTTTATGACGTTAATAATTGTATATTCGCTTCACTGTGTTTGTAGCGTGCTTTTAATGGAGTGAAGAGACTTGTTTTAAGTTGCACACATCTATGGAGGAATTTTTTCAGTCCTTATATTTGCCAACTGAGATGTTCACTTTAATCTTGTATTTATTAGTAAATACAAGATTAAAGTGAACATCTCAGTTGGCGTGATTGTTAGCCTCTGTGTGATTATCTTGTTTTAGTAAAAGGACAGTCATGCGGAAGCTTAGCGCAGAGCTAGGGGATGTGATGCGGGATGTTGGTAGTAGGGGTTGGTTGCGCTGTTTACCCAGGGTTGTCATCGTGTTCTAAGTGTTGGGTTTGCGCCATTAGTATCGCCTCAAGTAGAATCAAAGATGTCCATGGGAGGAGTGCAGGTCAGGCTACCAAGTTTCTGAGTTCTTGGATCGTTACTTCTAGGAAGGGTGAGAAGCTCTTCACGGCATCGGTTACTAGATGTGATCGAAATCTCCCAGGTTGTGGGGCGTTGATGGCTGTTGCTTTGACGCAGAAGTCCAGTGACAATTCGAATTAGATTTAAAGTGACCGAGAAGAGGCCTGTTTGTTTTTTCTTGTCATGGGCAGTGTAGAATCCGCTATAGCTCTGGTAGTTTTTGTCCTATCCTTTCTGGGAAACCGCTTTTATTTTCAGCATTAAAGTGCTTGGAAAATTTAATCTCCATGAGTTATGGGCGCAGTGCGAAAGCCAGCCTTTGTCGTTATTGTTTATTAGGAAGCTTGTATAGTTTTCAAAATGCCAATCTTTGATGGTAGTATGGTAAGAGTATCCGACTCTAGAAAATCGTTTTGGGCGTCTAATAAAATCAGTGCAGAATTCATTAATGCAAAATCAGGTTGTAATCTCTTCATGGAATTAATTATGTCTAAAAGTGCGTTATGCTTTTCACCGAAAGTGCAGGTTGGGTTGTTTGCGGGACTAGTCCGTTCTGCTAGATCTGTTTAAATAATTTGAATGAATCTTATCTGTTTGGGTTCCTGATAATGCAAATTTAGTCTTTTTAAGAATAGCAGCAAGTATTTCTTCTCCTGTTACTGATCCGACTATCTTTCTATGTCTTCATATTTGCCTTGTTATTGCTTTAGATATTGTTGGGGGCTGATGATATGCCACTATAAGGACAACTAGAAGAGGCCGTAGGGGGTTAGTCTAGGGTATGAGAAGAAAAGGTGGAAAAAGAAAAACAATGGTAAGAGAAGGCAATTATGAGTTGGGTATCTTAAAAATTATCAGTACTTAACATTATGTTTTTTATAAAACAACGCCCGACATTCTTTGTGTAAGCGTAAATGATTTTCGTATTTCGTACAATATTACCTTTTAAGGATTTTGTGCTTTCAGAAACCCACAGGAAGCGCTTATCAGGGGTACTTATGAGATCAAAAATAAACACTTTGTTTTGTGAAATAAATGAGAATATGAATTTTTTAAATTTGCGAGTCGGGTGGGTAAGTAAATTGTTTAGCCCTTTGCATTAGATGAGTGCCATTTTTTGTTGAATTTGGTTCAATGTCAGAGTCGATAAATGTTTATAACAACCTTTAGGTTTAGTTAATACAACAGGATATATTAATTCGCTTTATTGATAGGTAGTTTTCTTATCTTCCCCGAGTCGGGTGGGTAATAGGACCTTGGGAGCCTTCTCTGTTGGCGGCTGGGTGTAACAGCCGCTAGACCTGCTTGCTTAGCTATTGGCGCCTCACCTGCTTGTGCTACTCGTAGCTTCAGCTGACCACCCTTAAGAAGTGATCTTAAAGCTATGCCTCCTGATGCAGCACCTGCTAAGGAAGCCGCAGCTGCTGCGTCGTTATCGCTTATCCCCTTTAAGGCCGATAGGAACTTGCCAATCTCTGCCGCTGCTGGAATTCCAGCAGCGCCTGCGTCGTCGGCGGCCTTAGTGTCGCCTATGTCCTGCCCGTCGGAAATAGCAGCTGCGTTGTTATCGCTTATCCCCTTGGCAAAGGAAACGGCTGTTGTTGCTGCGTCAGCGGCGCCACCGTTTGGTCCTTCTGGGTCACTTGCTTGCTTAGCTATTGGCGCATCATCTGCTCGTGCTTGTGCTGCTCGTAGCTTCAGCTGACCACCCTTAAGAAGTGATCTTAAAGCTATGCCCCCTGATACAGCACCTGCTAAGGAAGCCACATCAGCCGTGGGCTTCTCCTTTAGCTAGAACCTTGGAGCCATCGTTAGCGTTGTTGCCAGCTGCTACTTCAGCGTCACCTGCTTGGCTCTTAAGAATAGCAGCAAGTATTTCTTCTCCTGTTACTGATCCGACTATCGCTACTGCCTTAGCTGCGTCGCCCGCAGCACCCCCGTTGTTGCGTTGGCGGCGTTGCCGCCTACTTCAGCGTCACTTGCTTGGCTCTTAAGAATAGCAGCAAGTATTTCTTCTCCTGTTACTGATCCGACTATCGCTACTGCCTTAGCTGCGTCGCCCGCAACACCCCCGTGGGCTTGTTGCTTAGCTATTGGCGCATCATCTGCTTGTGCTAGCACGAGCTTTAGCTGACCACCCTTAAGAAGTGATCTTAAAGCTATGCCCCCTGATACAGCACCTGCTAAGGAAACCGCATTAGCTGCTTCGCCATTGTTTATCCCCTTGGCAAAGGAAACGGCTGTTGTTGCCTGCTGCTAGGGCTGTTGTTCCCGCTGCCGGCATTTCGATCCCCTCTGCCTTAGCTGCTTCGCTTATCCCCTTTAAGGCTGATAGGAACTTGCCAATCTCTGCTGTTGGAATTCCAGGAGCTGCGTCGCCCGCAACACCCCCGTGGTCTTGTTGCTTAGCTAGAACCTTGGAGCCTTCTCTATTGCCTGCTGCTAGGGTTGTTGTTCCCGCTGCTGGCGTTCCAGGCGCTTCGTTGTCGGCCTTAGTGTCGCCTATGTCCTTATCGTCGGAAATAGCTGTTGTTGTTGCGGTAGCGTCGCCATTGCCACCCCCGTGGGCTGCTCCTTTAGCTAGGACCTTGGAGCCTGCGTTGTTGGCTGCTAGGGTTGTTGTTGCTGAGTCAGCGTTGTTGCCGTCTGGTAGGGTTGTTGCACCTGCTTGACCTGCTGCTGCTAGCTTCAGCTGACCACCCTTAAGAAGTGATCTTAAAGCTATGCCCCCTGATACAGCACCTGCTAAGGAAGCCGCAGCTGCTGCTTCGCCTGGCCCTCTGCCTTAGCTGCTTCGTTAGCAGCAGCTGCTTTTGAAGAGGTCCCCCCTTTGTTAGCCCGTACGCCATCTGCAGCTTCTTTTACCTTCGCTAGAACCTTGGAGAGGGTTTTCTTCATTATGTCTTCGATGGCCCCAAGGAGTTTTGTAACAGCCGCTAGACCTGCTTGCTTAGCTATTGGCGCATCACCTGCTCCTGCTGCTGCTGGCTTTAGCTGACCACCCTTAAGAAGTGATCTTAAAGCTATGCCCCCTGATACAGCACCTGCTAAGGAAACCGCATCTGCTGCGTTGTCATCGCTTATCCCCTTTAAGGCTGATAGGAACTTGCCAATCTCTGCTGCTGGAATTCCAGCAGCTAAGGCAGAGGGTTTTCTTCATTATGTCTTCGGTGGCCCCAAGCACTTTAATGCTGAAAATAAAAGCCGTTTCCTTTGAAAAGGGTAAAAATGAGATATACTTCCTTACATCAGATCTAAAGTGTAAAGGAGGCTTGAATGAAAGCACTGAGGAAAGGGTGGTCAGCGGTAGCATTAGCGCTCGTGCTAATGCACATAAGCTGCGGGCCATCAGCAGAGGAAACGGCCTTAAGGGAGGAAGCAGAGAAGCTACAAAAGCTACTGGCACAGATAGGAACAACAGCGGAGAAAATATACGACGCAATAGTAAGGCTACTAAATGGGAGCAGCCCAACTAGGGGGACCAAGAGACAACAGGTAGCGGAGACGCTTAAGAAGCAAGCAGAGCAACTCGAGGCGACCCAGCAGCAGGTGAAGGCGATAAAGGCAGAAATATCTAAAGCAGGAGGAGACTCCAAGTCCCTGGACAAGGCAACAGCGACGATCGAGGCGCTAAAAAAAGCAGGAGAAGAAATGGCAACAGCTATTTCCGACGGGCAGGACATAGGCGACACTAAGGCCGACAACGAAGCGCCTGGAATTCCAACAGCAGAGATTGGCAAGTTCCTATCAGCCTTAAAGGGGATAAGCGAAGCAGCTAAGGCAGAGGGGATCGAAATGCCGGCAGCAGGTGCAACAACCCTACCAGCTGGCAACAACGATGGCTCCAAGGTTCTAGCTAAAGGAGCAGCCAACGGGGGTGCTGCGGGCGACGCAGCTAAGGCAGTAGCGATAGTCGGATCAGTAACAGGAGAAGAAATACTTGCTGCTATTCTTAAGAGCCAAGCAGGTGACGCTGAAGTAGCAAACGGTGGCGACGCTACCGCAGCAACAACAGCCGTTTCCTTTGCCAAGGGGATAAGCGATAACAACGCAGCAGCTGCGGCTTCCTTAGCAGGTGCTGTATCAGGGGGCATAGCTTTAAGATCACTTCTTAAGGGTGGTCAGCTGAAGCTAGCACAAGCAGATGAGGCGCCAATAGCTAAGCAAGCAGGTCTAGCGGCTGTTACAAAACTCCTTGGGGCCATCGAAGACATAATGAAGAAAACCCTCTCCAAGGTTCTAGCGAAGGTAAAAGAAGCTGCAGATGGCGTACGGGCTAACAAAGGGGGGACCTCTTCAAAAGCAGCTGCTGCTAACGAAGCAGCTAAGGCAGAGGGCCAGGCGAAGCAGTAGAGTAGAACAACGAGGTAAAAAAGGAAGTAGTCAAAAGAAAGAACCAAGTAGGCTTTTGACTACTCAGCTATTTCCGACGATAAGGACATAGGCGACACTAAGGCCGACAACGAAGCGCCTGGAACGCCAGCAGCGGGAACAACAACCCTAGCAG
>NZ_CP088937.1 GCF_021165755.1 Borrelia sp. RT5S | reverse complement strand
CCTTACTCTTAACACCTCTCTTACTCTTTTTATCTTTCTATATTTATATTTAATATATGTATTTGGTCTACTTATCCCCTCAATTCTTTAGTTGTTTTATCCTTAACAAAAAGATTATTATAATTACCCTAAAAGTAGTAAATATATTGACATGTTAATGGTGTAGTATTATAATAAATCTAGTATTAAGCGTAAGTATTATGCTTCCTAGGAGTATTCATTACTGCCTAGTAGATCTTATAACTAGATCGTCAATTTAAGAGGGAGCTTATAATGGCTGAAACTACTAGTGAGGATAAAATTTCTAATCTTAATAATTTTACTACAAATCTCATTAAGGAAGTGCGCTCTCTTGATGCATATCTAGCTAATGGTATTATTGATGCTAAAACTTATAAACTTAGACTTAATGGACGAGCAAAAGCATTTTTAAACATTCTTAAAGGTAACTCTACATACTCTCCTCATTATGTTAAAGTCACTATTACAAAGATAAGAAAAACATTTAAAGCTCTTAATCCAGAGCACCCAATGCTTAACTACTTTAAGCTCTCAAGAGACGAATATAACCAACTTGCACAAGACACGATTAGTAAAACTAAAGAACGCAGTATATATAAGAAATCTTTTAATAAAACTGAAATCTTAACTCTTACTAAAGAGCTTCTACTCTCGCATAGATTTGAATTTCTCTACACAGGACTACTGCTTGCCTCAGGTAGGAGGCGGATGGAGATTATTGTTGGTTCATTTAGTGACATAGGTAAGGATGAAGATGGTGTTTTATTCCAAGGGCAGCTTAAGACTGGAGATCTAGCGCGATTTAGCACTCCCTATCCCATACCTTTAACTGTTCCTAAATCCCTATTTCTTGATGCATACAATACCCTTACAAGTACTGCACTTTATAAAGACTTAAGACAAAGATGGGAAGATAATGAGTTTAGCGATACTGAGCTTAGCAATCTACTCAAGCAAGTACTTATTAAGCTATTTGACTCCAAATTTACTACTTCTGACTTGCGAGCCATTTACACAACTCTTATCTTAAAACGTGAAGGCTACTTTAATGATGCCTCAGGTGGTAAGGAAATACTTCCAAGGGTTGCTGAAATACTAGGGCATGTTGATGATGAGTCGGCTGCACAAAGTTATAGGGATTTTAAACTCACAAGGGCTACTGTACTTACTGACTTACATCTCAAGGTTGCCTATATTAGGCAAAATAGAAAACTAGAAATAAGTAAAAGGATGCTAAACTGGCTCTATACACCTTCTCTTAATCCTAGAATATCTGATAAACGCAAGATCATGCGTGCTAGGACCTTCGATTCATTTAAAGAGTCTATGATCATAGCTATTGACTTCTTTAATACCAGTGGTAAGCTCTTTAATATAAAGGAGCTTAAATATGAATTTAGAAAAATACTTGCTCAGAATGGGTACAGTGTTAAATCTAATGGAGGGATGATTAAGGAATTCTTTGATCACTTTACTGGTATTGATAAAAAAGGTGAGGTTAAGATTGCCGGCATTAAGAAGACATCTATTGATAAAGACTTTATTAAGAATACTCTCATTCCTGATGAAGCTGCTAGGCTTAACACGATGCTTCCTTTTAAAAGCAAAGAGACTATTGATGAGAACTTTGCTATTTTATCCTTTATTCTAGGCAAGGGTTTACTCAGCACCAAAGCTGTTCTTATTGACGTATTTGATTACATTACTATAAAAGATAAGTTCCCTACATTAACTCAATCACGTTACAAGACATTATTTAAACTTCTTACTAAGGAAATTGTTCTTATTAAGCACAAGATTAAATCTATGCGTCAAGCCTTTACGGTTCAGTTATGCGAGTAATGGCTACTGGGGGGTTTAATACTTCACAAGATTTAGAATACGCTATTAACCAGATAATAAAAGACCTTGAGCATGATGGGAAGCAAGTAATTAATATCAAGTACGCAATCTCTACTTATTCAAGCGAGTCTTATGCTAACGAGCTGCACTACGCTTTAATTATTTACAAATAAACAAAAATACCTTTATAAAAAGCATTTGTGCTCCCATACCCCTCATTCTTATTTTTTAAAATATGAAAGCAACATTACCGCTGCTGGTACTCCTACTCCTAGTATCCAATAAATAGGGCTTATCGCTGCCTTAATATCACTTTTGATATCTGCTCTAAGCTCGCTCCTTACTGTCTCTATCTTGTCCTCAAGCTTACCTATCTTATCCTCTAGCTTGCCTATATCACCCCTAAGCTCACTCCTAACCGATTCTATTTTGTCATCTAGCTTACCTATATCACCCTTAAGCTCACTCCTAACCGATTCTATCTTTGTCTCTAGTTTGCTTGTGCCTTCCTTAACATCTTTACTAAGAGTTACCATTTGCTTCTCAAGCACAGTCATCCTAGTTTGCAAACTCTCATAGTTATAATTAGAATTTCGAAGTAGAACATACTGAACTACTGCTTCTGGAAATCCCTTATCAAGAAATACCTGCTTTACTTCCTCATACTCTGGTAAGCGATCATACGCAAGATTACTCATACACACACCCCTTGATCTCAACCTAATCTAATTCTAATCTAATTTTAACATACTACCTCTAGTTAATCTTTTCAGCATACCAACATAAGATTAAGTCTAGCCATAAAGTATAACCTTTAAGGAGTTAGTTATAAACATAACCCTATATCTATTAACACAGTAATGTGTTATAGTATTAACTAAGTTAATTATGCCGCCTTATTTAAGAATATGAAGCAAAGATAGGGGGTGTACCGTGAGTATTAAATCAATTCTTTTATCCGTCATCTTAATGGCGTCTGTTTCGGTTTATTCATTCGCTGGTAGTTGCGACAGTTGCCTATTTTTTTGCATTTGTATCAACTAACAAGGATACTAAACAAATATATATCACAACCGTGTAAACCATATCCCTCTTAGGGGTGTGGTTGTTTTCCTTTTTAAAGTTATAACAAAGGAGGGTATATGCAGCCCCTATTAAAATATCTTTTAATCTCATTTCTAGTTGTGCAAATTTGTGCCTGCAAGAAATTTGGTAACACAGAAGATTGTTCTACATGTAAGTACAATTGCTATTGTGTAAACGCTAAACCCAAAAATAGTCCCAAAGAAATAAATAGAACGCACAATAAAAAAATAGAGGAAAAAACCAATAAGAAAGCAGAAGAATTAGTTCAAGAAATAGATAAAAACATAAATGACGATAGCTTAGAAGAATTGGTTATTAAGAACAACTGTCCTAAATGTATTTGGGGCTGTAACTGCACAACTAAAACATATAAAAAAACAGGAAAAGAGCATAGAATAAAGTGAACACTAATCCCTTTAATACTTATCTACACTCCTATTTAAAATATGAAAGCAACACTACCGCAGCTGGTACTCCTACTCCTAATATCCAATAAATAGGGTATATCGCTGCCTTAATATCACTCTTGATGTCTTTCCTAAGCTCGTCCCTTACTGTATCTATCTTACTATCAAGTTTTGCTATATCACCTCTAAGCTCAGTCCTAACTGACTCTATCTTGTCCTCTAGCTTACCTATGTCACCCCTAAGCTCACTTCTAACCGATTCTATCTTGTCATCAAGCTTGTCTATCCTAGTCTCAAGCTTGCTTGTGCCTTCCTTAACATCTTTACTTAGAGTTACCATTTGCTTCTCAAGCACAGTCATTCTAACTTGCAAACTCTCATAGTTATAATTAGAATTGCGAAGCAGGACATACTGAACTACTGCTTCTGGAAACCCCTTATCAAGAAATACCTGCTTTACTTCCTCATACTCCGGTAAGCGATCATACGCAAGATTACTCATACACACACCCCCTTGCTTCTCAACCTAGTCTCATTTTAACATACTAGTCTTGCTAGTTAATCTTTAAATAGATCCTCACTACGTCTAATCATATCAAATTGTAATTATTCAAATAGCTTTTCAATATTACTACTACACGCATTTATCTGAGAAATATAGCTACCTTCCATATAGCCAGTGATGCTACCCGTCGAAGTCCCAGTAACAACACCTCCACCGGAAGCAGTTCCTGTAATAGTTTGATAGATAAGCTTGAAGCTGAGATAGAAACTGTTAAAAGTGAATTTAGTAATGGAAGAGATATAAGGAGAATTTTTCCTGATAAGAAAAGGCTCTTGAGAAATTTAAAAGGCGAAGCTAAATACAGGGGCAGATTGTTTTTGATCCTAAATGTAGAACATGTTAATGAGGGAATAGAGGAAAAATTAAACCCTTTTGAGGAATAACTTGTTGCATTTTAGAGGCTGAGTGTCTGTTGAGAGTAAGCTTAGTAGTGAAATAAAGGAAGTAAGGAATGAGCTTAATGACAGGATAGACAAACTTGACGGGAGAATAGACACAGTAAAAATGAGATTAAGATTGCATTATTTATACATTATCTTAGTAAATAAATGAGATAGAAAAGTGAAATTCAGTAGTATAAATATCCACGATAGAGTAGAAATAGCATACTTTATGTTAATAACTTCTCCACCCTATCCTTCAAGTTTTGCTATAATCTCATTAATAGCATTAGCTAATAATATGGGCTGTTAAAACCTCCATTTTGATTTTTTCGATAAAAAAAGAATTAACACTAGATTAAGTCAAGAGGATGTTAATAGACTTGAATACTTTATTAATACTGCTAATCAATATGCAGATATTTTGTTAATCTTTTGTAGAAATAGTTTCTAAATGTTCTTCTTTATATTTTGATGAGGCTGTTAGAAGTTTTGCTAGTACTTCTAGAGGGTTTGCTAATAAAAAGGGGATTAAACCTGTGGCGGATATTATATAAGGCTATCCTTACCCAAGGAGATATTAATAAAACTAAGAAAGATGCTAAATCATATAAAATTGAGAAAAGAGAAAGTGATGTAAATGAGGAAGGGCTATCCTGATGCTTATAGATAAACTAAGGATGCTTACACGACAGCTAAACCATAAAATGTGCATTGTTTTGCTAACTCAATAATATTTTAATCTCAATGTATATCTCTTACTTTTACTAATGCGTTTTAATTACTAAAATAGCCCCCATGAGGGACTATCTTAGTAATTAAAACGCATTAGTAAAAGTTTTTTATGTTGCATAAATATAAAAAACTGATTAATACATTCGGTAATTAGAGCTAACTACCCAAAGTGCATAATGCGGTCTCTATTGTCAGCCTTAGCTTCTATTATTATCGGAGTAAATCCTTCTAAGAATTTATTTTTCATTACTTCTAATGATGATTTATCGCCTCCTTGGTTAAGCCATTCTTGATATGTTTCCCAGTAGTCTTTTATCTTTTGTATACGACTTGCTCTGCGGGGATCAAGATCTAATCTTTTGACTTCTTCCCTGATTTTTCCTCTAGCCCAATTCCTCTAGCCCAATGGAGGACCTCATTCAACTTCCTTGTTATATCTCTTTCGAGTTCTTGTCTTTCACGCTCTAGCCTTTGTAGACGGCCACGCCTCAATGTTTCCGAGTGAATGCTGTAATAAGCACCACCATCACTTTCTTCTATATTGTTATCTTTTGATGCTACATTGCTAGGAACAACTTGTTGCTGGGTTTCTCCTTTTGGAGTCCTTGACTTGTTGTCCTCTAATAATTCATTCTCAAGAGTGTTTTTTTGTTGAGACTCTTGAGGGAAAGTTGACTTGCTTTTTTGATTATCAGTTGATGTAGTAATTTTGTCCATATATTCTTTTAACTGAGGACTAAACTCACAACTAAAAAATAAAGCTAATGCAATAATAAATGAACATCTTATAAATAAATTTATCAAAAATAAATAAGTAATGCATTATGAGATATAGTCGCTATGGAGAAGAGGTGAAGAAATGAAGTTAAATGATTAAAGCGTTAATGATAATGAATCTAATGAACAGTGTTATATCATGCAAGTCATATGAGAAGTTATTAGGTAGATATATCAGAAAGTCCTTTAGATAAAAAAGAAGTGAGTGTGGGATCTCATAAAAGTAAAGGGAATGATGTAACTGATATACAAGATAGTGATAGGGTTAAACGTAGGGCTAGAGGCTTAGGTGATGATATAGGAACAGAGGTTAACTGTGAAGATGTTAATAGTGGGAATAATAACCCAGAAAATGTTGTAGATATAAGTGTTGCTGTTGTGGATGATGTTAGTTATAAGCCACAGGATCATGTTTACAAGGATGCAATTGTAGAGTTTTCATTTTGTGGCGGTATGTTAAATAGTGTTTAGAAAGATCCTGTTATTGAAAGTCTTGAAAGAAAAGCTAAGGAGATAAAGATGGGTTGATGGGATAACCAGAAAACAACTCATTTAGTATGCCCAAGTAGAAGAGTCAAAATGGGCATAAACACACTATTAGAACTACTAGTGTCAACGTGATAAATCTCACGTGCCCTGTTGAAAAACTTCTATCTCTTAAGAGTACCTTCAGAATCAGAAATAAATCCACGGCCATTACTCACATGCCTCCTACGGCATGCATAGCATTTATTTGTAAAGTAGAGAGGATGTACAGGGTTGACTCTGATTGATTAATTTATTATAATGTAAGTAATTAAGTAAAGGAATATTTGAGTTTGTATGCTATTATTAGGATTTATTGCTAAGAATTTTCATGTTATTTGTAGAGGTGTTGAACACAGGAATGCTTATATTTCAGTTGAAGTTAATATTGATGGTAGGGTATGTGTACTTCCCGCTTCTTTAATGATGTCTTCTACTGATATATCTTATGCGCCCTGTGAGGGTAGTAATGTTTTAGTTGCGTTTGTTGACAAAAAGATGGAGCATCCAATTATATTAGGTGGTGGTATTAATAAGTTTGATAAGGATAAAATTTCGATTAGTAATATTGTTGTAAATAAGGATATCGGAAAGGTTGCAATACGTAATGATAATGCTAGCATTAAGGTTATTTTAGGTGAGATGTTAGACTTAATAAAAGAGATTAAGATCACAGGATCTTATTATCCTACCATCAAACTTACTTACGTATAATAATATTATGCTGATCAATTAGTTGTTATACCTATCTGAAAGCCATATATAGGGAAAAGTTGAATTGAACTAAGGACATATCAACTAATATTCCTGCATAATACCTTTGCAACTACACCTCAAGTATGATGATGCTTATGACATTAATTAGATGTTCAATAATCTGATTAATCATTAATGTAGTGTTTTTATTAAATCAAAAATAACTTTCCAACTAGATATTAATAAGAAAGAAACTAAAGATGGCAATATATTCCCTATATAAAAAAATTCAAAGATAGATAAAAAAATACAATAGCATATAAGAAAATATTTAAGGCTAAATCGATCAAAAAATATCTCCTAAGAAACATTTTACTATTCAAACACATAAAAGAATATATTAAAATTCCCAAACAAATTGCTATATAATCATTATCAATATTTTGTTTCAAAAAAGGTAACAAGATGCCTAAATAAAAAACAAATTCTATAAACGAAAATAAAATCCCCAACATGTCGTAAAAATACGAATTATCAAATTCATTCCTATTATGTAATGCCTTAGAGAATTTGGAATAAATTAAAAAATAATACCCCAATATATTTATCAACGTAAAAAAAACCAACAAGAAACTTAAAACCATATCTAATAAATTAAAGTTTACAAACCATATACTTTCAGCTTCATAAAAATTTGTAAAAAAACTTATGAAGTAAACAAGGGTATTAATAATATTCTGTACTATATAGAGATATAGCCTAGACTCTATCTTCTTCCTATTCTCTATACTAATAAAACCAAACAAGTAGTTTCTTACTAAATTAAAATTCAAAATCCATCTTACAGATAAAATAAAAATTAGTACAAAAATTAAAGACATATTTTATCCTTCTCTTGTAAGGAGCTTAAACTAAAAACAAAAATATTATTTATAATATGTATAGCCACAAGACAATAAAAATCTTTACTAAAAAGAAAAACTAGAGAATAGAGTATCCCTACAAAAAATTTTGATAAAAAGATAAAAACACCAAAATGAATATGATTAAATCCATATGCAAATGAACTTAACAAAACAGTAATTAATAAATTGGATTTTAATCTTTCTGCAAAAAAATCAAAAAATATTAACCTAAAAATATATTCTTCAGATACTGCCATAAATATAATAGCTAAAAAATAAGATAGCGTATAATTACTCTTCCCTATCAAAAACACAGGGGGTTTTTTATTCAAAAAAACCCCTATACATATCTCTAAAAATAATGTAACAATAGGCACAAAAATTACTAAAAAAATATTTCTCACTTCAAAATAAGATACCTCTACGAGAAAGATATTAAAATAAGTAATTATAAAAAACAGTGAAAAAGAACAAAAAAGTCTCATAAATAAGATTGAATTTCTAATGTGAAAAAATACAAATTCCTGAAGGAAAAACCAAATATGGTATAAAAAGAAAACTAAGGTATTGGATGTGGGAAATAATCATGTGTAAGTCCTCCTTTCTTTTTAAAATATGGATGGTTATCAAAAGGATGAAATGGAAAACACATTTTGAGTAATTCAGGAACAAGAATTCTTATAGATTTAAACTCTGTCTTTTCCAGCTCAGGAGGAGTTATATCACAATAAACAGCATACTTACTAACAGATCTTAAAATATTCAAACCCATATTTAGCTCATTTTCTACAGAGAGGGTGACTTCACTGGGCTGTATCTCTAACTTATCACCATAATCTATAATAGAATTTAATAAAGAATCTTTTAAGGGAATTTCATTCAAATTTGAGTAATACAGAAAATTATCATCTAAATTA
Source organism: Borrelia sp. RT5S (assembly GCF_021165755.1). Taxonomy (NCBI): domain Bacteria; kingdom Pseudomonadati; phylum Spirochaetota; class Spirochaetia; order Spirochaetales; family Borreliaceae; genus Borrelia; species Borrelia salvatorii. The sequence continues at coordinate 16,600 of NZ_CP088937.1, read as the reverse complement.
AAACTATTCCTAAGACTGCTTAATGTAAGTTTGCTAACTTCATCGAATTTAAAAAGATAAATCAAGGGCAAGGATTGGGCAATGACACAAGCTTCTTCAACAGCCCTTAAAAAGACATGTTCTCTATTAAAACCACCCTGAATGCCACAAATCAAATAGGGAATTGATTTTCTCTTATTCTTAAGAAATACTGCATAAACAGGCATACCTAAACTATCATCAGAATAATCCAGTGCTATTAAATCGAAATTAGACTCAATCCCTAATTCATAAACTGATTTTCTCAAAAACTTATTACTCTGCCAATCAATAACAGGTCTTTTCGATTTCATATACCAGTGGGCAATATAGCAATGCAATTGTATGACTTCTATTATTGCATTACTAAGAGCACTTTCTATCGTTCTATGAACTGCTGTTCCTGTACTAAAAACAGGCATATTAAATTCCTGAGGAACTCCCATAAAGATCATATCAGAAGGAATCCATATTTTTTCATCAGAATTAATTAAAGATGGTAACAAAATCCAATAAATTTCATCATTCTCGCTCACTTCAGTATAAATTAGGCTCGAATTCACACCTAAATCATAAAAAATATTTCTATATTCTAACGGCATAACCTTGTGCTCTGAAGACACCAAGAGAGATTTTCTGGAAGAAAGAACAAAATCATCCTGAAATAAGGTTTTTGACATTAAAAGGGAATATCTTTCAATCGTTTCTCCTTGTAACCTAGTAATAGCTTCCTCATAAGAGCGTCCGTAGCCTGCAATATGATACTCCATATGGTGTTCTTTCCCTATTAATATCTTGTGATAGTTAGGCATAACACATATAGAAGAATATAAACAAGGCAATCCCCTCTGAAAGGGTAGCAATGCAACCGAAGATGAACCAATACCAGTAGCTGGAGAATTAACAAAAATAAGATCTCTATAAAGTTTATTTGAATAAGGATAATAGGTAAACATAAACACTCCTCACTTAGAATTAGAAATTAAATTCGAAACAACTCTTTGTGTTTCAACATTTAAACATCTTGACTTATATGCTGAAATATATCCACAAGCAGTACAAGAAGATATTCTAAGTACATCTTGATTTTGAAACTCAAAACAAGGTACATAAATATGTAAGGCCCTTCCCAAAAGCTTAGAATTCTTTGTTTGATAAAAACCAAAAGCGTCTCCAACTAAAATATAAGCAATATGATGATAGGCCGGGCCTAAAGCTACACCTAAAGAAGTTAAACCAGAATCTCTTTCATATCCCTTATATTCTTCATTAAAACTGTGATAAAGCACATGATCTGTCATTCTAGCAACTATTCTTTGTTCATAGCATTCAAGACATGCTGTTCTATTCGGTATCAAGCATGTAATCATCATAAACGGGCCATCTATCATACCTAAAAAAACTGGCTTATCTAATTCCATTAATATTCTATTAATATTTCTAAGCAAAAATGGACTCACATTACTCAATAAAATAATAATTCCCTCAAAAGGACTAAATTCGGATCTAAAATAATCTAATTCCTTCGAATAACGAACTGTATCTAATTTATTCAAAAATATAGGTGTTTTTAAATCTTTTAATTCTTTTTGCTTTAAAAAAGCATATTTTAATTCAAAAGCTTTGGAAGAAGATTCTAAAATGTTAATCAAATTATCATTATCTGCAATTAGCAAGAAAGGCTTATGTTGAGGGATACGCTCCAAATAACGACCAAGATATAAATAATTTAAATGTTTCTTACTGTCTTGACTCTCATTCAAGTCAACAAATCCAGAATTAATCAACTCTGATATAATGTTCTTAACTTTATCACTCTTTATTTTAATTAAATCAATCCCTTCATCGGAGGCCAAAGCTTTAAAAACTTTACTTAGCTCACCGACATGAGAATCTTCAACATCAATAATCAAATCTTCATAGTTCCATATCCCTTTTCTAACGACAAAAACACTCTCCGTCTTTTTCAAAATCCTAACATCATCTGAAAAATAATATAAACAATTATTCATTAATTACTCCTTCAAATATTTCCCAAAACAGAAGCAGAAACTACATGGTCACTAATGCCATCTAGTTTCAAAATTTTCTCCAGTTCTACCTTATCGAATCCACCCAAATTGCAGTATCCCAAATTCAAAGCGGTAGATACCAAAGCAAGATTTTGATGAATTGCGCCTAACTCTATGAAAGCGAAAATCAGACTCATCTCTGAATATTTTAAATAATTAACTTCATATCTATAGACGAAAAAGAAGGCAACATTAAAATTAACCGAATCTTTAAAAAATGCAATGTTAATTAACTCTTTAATCTCACATAAGCTAACTCCCATTTTAAAAACTGAGTTATTTGAAGGCTGATACAAATAAAAACCATTATCGAGATGTTCGACTCCATTTACATAAAAATAAATATCAATGGGATATAATCCTCCCCCTGATGGGTATGTCCTCCTGGCTTGTCGAATTTTGAAAGCGCCAAGTTCTATTTGCTCATACCGAGTATCACCAACAGAATAATAAAGAACTGTAGATAAGTTAACCATACTTAACTTTTTGCTTTTAAAGCTTCTAGAAGATTTCCTATTGTATAAAGCCTCTTCAAGTTTAATCTTGAGTCTCTTAACTTTGGGTAAATACACTATATTTTCATCAAACTCCCGAGATTCTTTCCTCGATGTATTGGCAATAATAGCAGGATCTTGAAGGTACCTAGAAATAGTCTCATTGAAATGAGATTTCTTGTTTTCAGAAAAATTCAACAAATATTCAAGAGCTAAACTTCCGTCTTCTTTATCAAACAAAGAAAATTGAAGCCTACTATTAGAAGGAATAGAAACAATATTACTGTTAAACACACTTTTAGTAATATTGTTCATTTCATGCATTGCTGCTAGTTTAAGGACCTCAGCATGCCCATTATCATTTTTTTTCATACCTGTTATCACCTTTAACCACTTTTATTTACTAAATTTAATAAAGAGATTATAAATCTCTACTTCAAAATACACTCAAAACATTAATACTTCTTGCAATTCAAATGTTTACCTCCATACTTCACACCAAATACATTCCTATTTCTAATATCAAAAAGAAAACTTAACTTGTTCTAACCTAAAATAGAGGGGAGAGATTCTCCCCCTCTCTACTATTTACCCGCTCCAACTGCAGCAGCAACAGCAAGTACAGCAACAACAAGAACTACAAGCGCCAGGTATAATTGCATAATTTAACTTTGCACCAATGTCAGTCAAAAAATGCTTGTCCTTAGTAATCATATAAGCCCTCCTTTTTAAAGTATTTTCAGCCATTTTAAATATCAAAGATAATAGAACTTACTATAAAGCCAAATAACAACCGCTTTTCTTGATTTATTCCAACCTTAAAAACGAATGGAACTTCTTTAAAAAATTTATACCCAACACCCAAACTTGAGATATAAAGAAATCTACCATTGTCAAGAAAGCTGTCAGAGAGTCCATACCCTGTATCAAATGACAATACTAGAAATAAATCAGAGACCACATTTCTTAAATGTTCAAGAAAAAATATTCTATATTCAAACCCAAAATTAAAAATTGTATTAAAAGAGCTTTTAGTATCATTAGGTGAAGGAAGTGCTACTGGATAAAAATTTAAAGAGTTATAATTAATTCTAGTATTCAACTCAGTTTTAGTTAAAGAATCAGATTGAAGGAAATCAGATTTAAGTCCTATCTCTCCAAAGGGAATTGCAAGTAGATATTTAAAATTCCAATGTACTTGATAAATTTGATTTTGGTTCTCCAATAGATATTTATAAATAAAAGATACTTTTGTCTCTGCTCTTTGCGATTCAGAATAATAAATAGGTGCTAAGAAATCAACTTTATTTTCCAGTGTCAATGTGTTTAAGTACTTATGCTTCAAACCACTCTTCACTTTAAGTAAATGATTAATCCACCCTATTCTTAGATTATTATCAAGTTTAAGATAATCAAAATTATATCCAAGTGATAAATTCCCCATATGTTCAATTGATTTGCTGTTTAAGTTAAACGGAATTCGAATCTCATAAAATAACTTAGACGAAAAACTTCTAAAGGCATAAGAAAGACCAGTGCCAAATAGTATCATTTGATAATAATCAGTACCCATATCAATAAAGGGAGAAATCTTGGAATCATTATGTATAACATCTAGTGCAAATTCAAAAGTATTTGGGAGGGATAAATAATTTGCATCAAAACTGAAGTCTAGTCCTTTTATTTTTAGTTCGTCCGGTTCTTCTGTAAAGAATTCTGGATAAACCAACAATAAACTTAAAAACAGAATTATTCTTCTCATTTTCTTCATTTTTGACTCTCCTTACACCCTTAACTTCATCTCAATACTCAATATTTGACTCAATGGGATACTTTTAAATAGTATTTTTTGTCTTAAGGGCTCAAAGATACTCTTAATTTTTAATGTAAGGATTTTGGTAATAGGAAAATCACCCTCAAGATAAACTTGCAAAGAATTATCACTTAAACTGAACTTTAAAGCAGCTGATGTTTGAAATAAATTTTCAATCCAACTCAACATAACTACTGTTGATATCAAATAATTATTACTTTTTGAATAACTCTCAAAAGCAACATTAAATCCATTTACTATATTGTTTTCAAAATCAGTGTAGTACCTTAGCCCTAATAGGTACCTATTGTCTTGACTGCGAAATGCGTATTCTTTTTCACAAAGCAAATCTTGCCTTATTGTAGAATAAAAGAATATTCCATTATAAATTTCAAAAGAAGCGTCAAAAATTAATTTGATATCTACATTATTGCTTTTAAAGTGAAAAGGAGTCTCTAACATGAATAGTAAATCCCAACTTGGTAATGACATTTGAAAATAACCCCAAGGAGATACATATTTTGAGCTTTCAAGTTCACTTAAAACCAACTGATCTAACATAGCACCAAAAGAGAGAGCATAATATGAGACAGAATAGTATACTTCTGTAAACCATTCTTCTTCCGTCTTTATCCTGCCCAAAATAATATTCTCTATTGACCCACTGCCTATATGATAATTTTGCTTTCCTAGTTTAATTATTAAAGTATCAAAATATAAATTTATGAATACATTTTTAAAATCTAAATACTTATCCTCCCTTTTGATAACAAAAGAAGGAGAAACTTCTAGTTGAAAAATACTATGACTCACGGAAAATCCTAAATAAACTTCATTTTCAAAACTAAAAACCCCAGTACCAAAATTATTGCTTTTCTCATAGTCTGAGAAAAGATATGAAAGGATGCTATTCATTCCAATCTGTTCTTTAAAAACAACACTAGCAAATAAGAAGTTAGGAATAAGTAATAAAGAATTAAATAATACCACTTTACTAAACCTTATACTCATTTATGCTTTCCTATTTCAAATAACTTTTAGCAAAATCAAACACCCTGTTAAACCCTTTTAAACTAAGAATAGAATTGTTCAAATTGGTTTTTAAAAAATTGCTTGTGTAAATCTTTGTTTGATAATTCTCAAAGTTCTTTTCTTTAACCTCGATGTAGCCAAAAGTATTAACGCCATTAATACTTCCCTCTTGGTAAAATACTTCCTTTAAAGTGTTAGAATTTCTGTCTTTATGTATTGTTACAAATTGATCTGATGCAAGCTTCACCAGGTCAACAAAAGGATAAAGAGAAGTTTTATTTGACTTAAATTTTAAACAATTTTCCTCACTTCTAAGCAAACTAAAATCTTCCTGAAAGTCCAACCCAATAACATCTTGCAATGAAGATATACCCTTAACCTTATAAGATGGACTAACCTTAATCGGATTTGAAGACTTGCTACTGAGCATGTAATAACCTATATCTTTAAGCGCAAGATATGCAAAATCTGACTTCTTGCCTTCTATGTAAACTAACCTGGCATTCAAATTATTAGCATTAATGAATGATAATCCCTTGCTTTTCTCCGTCAAGACGCCCTCTGAATAAACTTCATAAAACACATTGATGACATAAATTCCTGAATCTAGCTCAGGAAAAGATAATCTAGAAAATTCCTTTAGTAAAACGCTAGCTTCACCAGAATGCAGCAACTTAGTAAGACAAAGACAAACAAGGATAAAAGCCCTAAATATCATTCATTACCTCTACTATCGATCTCTTAGCTGCTTTAATGAATGGAAGAACTGAAGAAGAAAGTGTTACTAAAACAATAAACAAAGATACAAATACAATATCACTCGGATAATATAACACATTAACCAAATAAGACTCCGTATACCCCGGTGGTGAGAATTGAATTTTTTGCATTTCGATTAAAAACTTAAAAAGATAGGCAATCCCGATTCCTAAAATTATATTAAGAACAGTAAGAATAAATATCTCTAAGAATAAAGTAGAGAAAAGTTCTACCTTTGTAAGGCCAATGGCTCTCAAAGTTCCAAGTTCCCTAGTTCTCTCTATACTTAGTGCCGTCATTATCTGAAAAAACGATATAAATATAAGCAATAATATTAAAACTAGTATGAAAGTAAACATCATATTGTTCATTCCTACAATAGATTTAAAGGATGGATTGATTTCATACCAATCACTGTATTGAAAATGTAGCTTGCTTTTAATTTTAAAAGCATTTAATTTTTGTTTGAAATCCTCTAACACAAAATTATTTCTTAAGAAGACCTGTATTACATGAGCACCGCTCTTAAAATCAAACAAACTTTCAAGCGTCTTGATACTCGTAATTGCTATCATGCTATCTGTTTGTGAGGTTGGAAACTCAATAATACCTGCTAGATTAATATCTTGTAAAACAAGTCCTTCTCCAAATAAATCAGTCATTAAAGTTAATCTAGAATTTTCTTCGCTTAAATTTTCTATACCAAGAGAGGTTGCGAATCTGTTTCCAATTAAAAAATCACCAACGATGTCATCAAAAATGGGACGGCCCTTTACTAGAGAAAGACTTCTTGTAGCAAAATCTGGATTCTCAAAAGCTGATGCAAAAAAAGGCTTACTCCCTAAAGCATTACCAAGAAGCCCTTCAAAATTTACTACTAGATTGCTTGAACTTACATCTGAATAACTACCTATCTCTTCTCTGATTTGCGATATCTCACATTCTTCAAGCATTAAACTATTCCTAAGGCCACTAAACTTGGGATTAAAGTAATTTTCCTTAGCAATTTGGATATGTCCAGTTGAGGAGACAAGCCCCAGTTGCATACCCTCACTGCTATAATTCATATACCCAATAAAAAGCAATAAAAATACTACTGAGCTTATTAAAAGCAATGAAATCATTACAGATCTTCTCATATCTCTTAAGAGATTGAAAAAAGCCAACTTAAGCATGCTTACTCCTTAAAGATAATATTCCATCTTCTATTCTGTAAAATTTGTTGGCAAACTTTTCTAAATTTGAATCATGAGAAATAAATATTCCAATTGATCCCATTTTTTCTATATAATGTTTTACTACAGAATAAATAAAAGTAGCCGTCTTATGGTCTAGATGACTTGTTATTTCATCTCCAAGGATCAATTTAGGTTCATACACAAATGCTCTTGCTATTCCTATTCTCTGTCTTTGCCCACCAGACATGTGTTTAGGTTTTCTATTTACAAAGTTTTCAAGATCAAATAACTTAACTAATCGAGTTACCATATCCTTTGCCTGTTCATGGCTTTTGTTCGAAAATCTTAGTGGCAATAAAATATTTTCAAATCCAGTAAGGCTGGCAATAAGCTCGAAATGTTGAAATATAAGCCCCATATTATATCTTCTAAAAAGAGTTCTCTGTCTATCTCCCATGCTATTTAAAGAAATAGAATCAAAGACTACATCTCCACTATCTTGTATATCTATTCCTGAAATTAGATTAATGAGAGTAGTCTTACCACTACCTGTTGCACCTGAAATCCAAGCCATATCTCCTGCTTTCAAGTCAAGGGTTATATTCCTATTTGCATAAACTATTTCGTTGAAAGTCTTGTAATTTTTGTTAACCCTAATTAAATTAAGCCTCATATATTTACCCCTAATTAACCACAACTAAAAGAAAGACTTACCTTTCTTCAGTTGTTCAATCGCAATAGCTGCAAGATAGCCATTGGGAAAAATTTTAATGGCAGACTTTAAGCAATCCATTGCTTCAACTCTTCTATTAATGCGAGCCAAAAAAGAGCTCTTAACAATTTTTTTCAAATATTGCTGTCTGTTATTTAAAGGGATCTCTTCTGCTATGCTAAGATAATGAGCTGCAAATAAATTATTATTAAAGGTCCTACTTGTAGAGCTCGCTGTATAAAACAGCGCTAATGGAATATTAACTTTTAAATTTTCATTATCCATTGCTAATGCTTTTTGTAAAAATCTTTTGCCATTAGCAACATAAGAATAAAAGTTGGGAGAATCATGAGAAATTAAATTTAAGGCAAGCTCTCCTAAAGCCCTAAAATAGTCAGAAAATACGTCAGAATTAAAAGAAGCCTTAAATCCAACTTCATATTTATTTACTATCTTGGTAATTAAGCTATTACGCTCATCACTATCATCTTCCACATAAGCAACATCACACAAAACCAAGGAAATAAGCAAATTCGAATAGTGATACTGAATGCTGTGCTGCCCATATTTGCGCAAAACATCCTTTTCAATCTGATTAAGAGAATTAATAAATCCCTTCACAGATTTATTAATGCTAGATTCAAAATTTCCTGCATAATAATTGGTATGAATATCTTCAATCCTGTCTACATATTCTCTTAACTCATACCCAAACAAATTTACTACTGATGCTAAAAATATTAATAATATTTTTACATTCATCAATATTACTCCAAGAAATGTTACCTAAAGTCAAGGTAACTCTCCAATCTTATTTTTATCTCTCACCATCTTGTGAAAAGCTCCATTGGGAAAAATATTTGCAGCTTCGCGTAAATATTTTTCCTGTTCTTTTTGTTTCTTAAGAAGAAAATACCCTTGACTTACCCATATATTAGCTAAATATTTCTCCACTTTATTGTTACTAACTGCAAGACCCGCAAGAGCCAACTTTATTGCCTCTCGAGGATTTCCTCCTGCAATTCTTGGAGAATACAAGAACCATGTAGATAAAGAAATACTTGCAAGAGCATTCTGATCAATCTCCAAAGATTTCTCCAAAGCATTCTTAGCCTCATTTGAAACCTTAATTAACTCCCCTCCTCCCAAATACCTTAAAAGAGATAAATTTACATCTCCCAATATTCTGTATGAATCGCTTCTAATTGACTTTTCTAAGCCTTTAAAGACTTCAGAAGAAATTAAGTCTAGAAGATTTTTCTTTGTACTTACCAGAATTGAATAGCTATCATAAGAATTACTAATACCCTTTGCATGCTGAACCATTGAAGCTATTTGGGAATTAATATCACTATTAAAATATTTAGTCCTATCATCTTTGAGTAGTTCTAGACTCTCCTTTATAGCTTTTAATTTATTTATATAGTGATTTATATAATCATCCTCTTTCGTTATAGCAAATCCTCCAGTCACGCCAGAATTATAATTCTCCAATATTCTTTGGTACTCTTGTTTCAAAGTTTCAAAAGAATTGGAATGCAAAAACCCAAAATTCAAAGTTAATAAGACTCTAAAATAAAAAGACTTGTTAAAAATCTTCATAACACTTACCTAAAGACAACAAAATAATTGTTTCTATACCCCCATCTACAATTCTTAAGAAATAATGTTTAAATAAACACTTTTTAAAAATTTTAAATTTAAATTAAAAAAATTAATTATCATCTAATTTAAACTTATATGTGGTCATTGTAACATACTATTATTGCTTTGGGATTAATTAATAAATTAAAATTAAGAATTTGCAATATTTAATATTGCACCAAAGGACTAGCTTTACTTTTTATGCTTCATCTTGTTTTCGATATTTACTTAGATTTATTCCAATACTGTAAACATTAAGATTATTAATTATTAAATCTTTCCCTGTTCAAAATTATGTACTTTATTCAAAGAGCTGCGAGTCATTAATTACTACTAAGCAATAATTGAGCAGCTGGTGGGAGGCGATAGTTTCAATATACATTGAGACTACAATAAGTCTCTCATGTTTGACCAAAATTCACCTTACCACAATTTTGTGAATATTAGTTATGTCACTATTACTGAATTTGATTCCCAGATTATTATTCTCATTTGTCATACAATCATTATGATTGTTCTTGAGTCTACAGTAGGATTTTATAAATAATTATTTACCACCCATCTCCTTCATACCCTAACAAGACACATGCCCCTCTCCTCAATAACACACCTCTCCGGTTTCTCTTACGCACATCCTATTGAGGCTTATGGCATACTATTCACAAAACTCAGTAATGGAAATTGATATTTAATTCTACTCAATTTAGTCAAGCAATTTATTCCCATAGGAATATATTTATTATAAATAAAACTTATTCTAAATACATAATTACGTACAATAATCGGTTATTTAAAACAACAATATAATTAAAACAACAGAAAAAAATTTAGTAAAAGGATGGATGCTATGATTATAAGGAATAAATTAAAATTTTATAAACCAAACGAAATAAAAAATATCCTAGAAGAGCTTTACGGTCTTAACTACAGCGAAAGCCATATATATAAAGTGGTTACAGCCTTAGGTGCCACTATTAAAATAGGACGTGTAAATCATGTTTTAGAAGAATTTATTAAATATTTATTTGTAGAAAAGTTAAATGACTCCATAATCCAGACAGAAATAAAAATAAAAATCACGGAAAGAAAAAGGACAATACTAGAGGATATAAGAGTAGAACAATTAAGGTTTAAGCAGTTGAGAATTAAGAAAAAAAACAAATTACTTGACAAGAAAGAAAAAAAGAAAATACAGGAAGAAAGCAAGAAAGAGATTGTTAGAAAAATTAACAAAAATATATGCATTATTTATTAACTATTTATCAACTTTAAAAATATATATATTATTCCTAGAGTCGTAAATAATATTGACAACGACATAAGTAACAATATATATTAAACCTATGTTTATTAAAAGATCTAACTTAAATGCGGATATGGATATGAAAAGAACAAGCAGGCTAACAGCCTGCCCTCTTTTAGAATTTATAATCATGCATTATAATTTAATAAATAAAAACCTAAAAAGGTACTATAAGTCACCGAAACAAATAAGTCTTATAGCACCGAAAGGATGTCTACAATGATATATCAAAAAGCCGACTTTTTCAAGACTACCACCAAAGGGGTCAAGGCACTACTTAATAGGATCATTAAGAATAGCATTAAGGCCGGAAGTTATTGCAAAGCACTCACGATTAACCACATAAAATCACTCGTGGTTCGCACACATAAGAGAATCGAGAGGTTATATAAAATATGTTGGGCTATTGAGCGAAAGAATACGGAATATTTTGCCTCAGGCAGGCTTGCACACTACTCAGCAGGTGACATACACAGAATGGTTAATGCCTCCCTTGTCAAGGACGGCCTTAAACCTGCTGCAAGAAGTACACTCAGAGGCGATATTAAGGCATTGAAGGATTTGGGGCTCATTAGGGCTGTAATTCAACCTTTAGGTGAGGGCAATGGTGGCTTTGCTTTTTACGTAATCAATTGGAAACTATGGAGAAACTTTAAAACAATTATTAAGAAGCACCATGAAGACAAACTAATTGACACACTGGCTGGTGTTAGAATTAAGGGTGTTTTTGAAGATAAAATTGATGCTGTCTCTTTTGATGATGTTGATGACTATGAACAAATTGAACAATATGCCGCTGCTTCCTTTAAACAAAACGAAGAAGAAATGGTGTTAAATGCCTCCCCTCAAAATAGCACCATTATACCTAAAGGTATAATAAGCTTAACTAATACTAAGAATTCTAAGAATTCGATTTTAAAAAAACATAGGGAGGAGGGAAGTGCTAATAAAGCAGGGGTCGTTTTTGGAGGCATCGGGATTTGTGGAAAGAGTTCTTGTGAAGGGAAGGACAAAAAAGGGAAAATAAAAGCTAGCGATGAGGAGAAAAAGGGGGGGGTTACCAGCAAATCGGCTGGGAAGGCATGTTCGAAAGCTAGTAGCTTTAAGAGCAATGAGGATAGGCAGGAGAGTTTGCATGCAAAAGCGCCGCCGCGCCGCGCCGCCGCCCGCGTTGCCTCGGCGTACAAGAGGAGCTATGAGGAGCACATGGAGTGTAAACTAGAGAATAAATACAAAATTGACAGGCACACTTTGGCTACAATACGGCGGTGTAGCAATAATGTCGCCACGCATAGGAATGCCTTGCGTAATTTGGAGGCAAGCCTAATTTATGCTAGCGATTATGCTGTAGAAGACGTGGCTGGATACTATACAAAGCAGTTTACGCAGGTTTACAGCAATAAGGTTTGGATGTTAAATCCTAACACGGACAAGACTAATGATTTTTACAAGGTTTGGGGGTCGTTCATGGATAAGTACACGAATAAGTACAAGCAACAGGAGCTTTTAGGCAGGGTTGTTTGCTCGGATGGGTATGGCAACCTGCGTGAGCTTGACTCTAGTGGTAGGTTTAAGGAATCAGGGGCTCAGCCAATGGGATTGCTTTTGGATAAGTTTAAGTTTGATTTGAATAAGGGGGTTTTATGAAAATATTTGAAAAGCTTGGGGAGCTGTTTAAACTCAAAGACAATGAAACTAGAGACAATGAAACTGAAAATGCAGTATCTACTGCCTGCGCACAAACAGAAGATGTGCAGCAGGTTAAGAAAAAGAAGGGTCGGCCTCCTTTAAACCTTACTGCTGAGGAACAGGAATTAAAGGCTCAGAAGTCTGCTCTTAAGAACAAAGAGAAGGCGAAACGGTACAGAGAGCGGAATAAGGATAAGATTAAGGCTTACAGAGACGAGAATAAGGAAAAGATGAGGGGGTATCGGAGAGCGTACAGAGAGAGGAATAGAGAAAAAGAACTAGCAAGGTCAAAAGAGCACTATTACAAGGATGTTGAAGGCAATAGGGAGTATCAAAGAGGACATTATAGGGAAAATAGAGAGTCTATAATAGAGCGAACTAAGACTTATCTTAAGGAGCATGCCGAAGTAGTAGCTAAAGCTAACCATAAGTATTACTACGCAAATCAAGAAGAACTTAAGCGTAAGAGAAGAGAGAAGTATGCAAGACAAAAGTTGGCAGCACAACAAACGTAAGTTTTGCTTACGTTTGTTGCGTCTTGTCTGATTGACAGGATAGGATGTATAAGTTTTGTCTAGAGTGGTGGCGTCACATAGGCAGGGTTTAGGGACCTAAGTTTGTGGTTATTTAAAAAAGTTTACCAATATGATTCCTTGACAAAGTTGTTCACAAGTTTATTTGTATTTAAAAAGTAAGTAATCGTATTTGAAAAGTGAGTAACATTGTTTCGAAAATAAGTAATCGTATTTGAAAAATAAGCAATAGTATTTGAGAAGTAAGTAATCGTATTTGAAAAAAAGTAGGCTTGTAATAGTGTTTTAATAGATTTTAAGACACTATTATTTTGATTTCAAAACAAACAAATTACTCTATTTAAAGATTGAGTATATTACTTAAGTGAACACGTAAAACATAGACTCGTATTTAAAAATAAAAAGGATATATTTGTGCTGTTTAGTAATTTATATAATTAATCCAATAAGCAAGTTACTTTAATTCAAGAGAAGTAGACAAAAGTAATAAAATAAGATACAATAAAGATAGCTTGAAAAAAAGGAGAAAAAATGACTAATTTAGGGATTCCATTAGGAAAAGATTTTGGCTATAACGGCAGCAATACATGCGATAAAACACAAGTATCAGCTGCCATCAATTATGATTATAACATAGATTATAACATAAAGGGTGGGTATAATATAAGAGACATTTTATTAGAATTTAAGGAATATGAAGCGTTAAAAAGAGACCAATTAATTGTGGATATAAAAGGAAGAATAAGTGAGTTTAATAAGTGGGTAGCAAGCCTTGAAAGGGATCAGTACAGGTTTATATCAAGTATTAGATCAAAGAAGTTCCATGCTTCATATCATGATTTAACATATATGTGTGAGTATTTAAGCTTATACATAAATAGTAAGTTTGAGTATTATAATACTTATCTATTTCGTAATGAAATTTACTTAAACAGGTTTAGAGATAAATTTAAGCTAATGTGTACTTACTTATTTAAAGAAGTAAGTACAAGGCTAGGGTGTTGGATATGATATTGAAGGAAAAATTAGTGATTGAGTGTATTGCAAGTTGTATTGCAAGCTTTGATAGTTCTCTTAAAAGAGTAAAGAAAAGCATTGCTAATTTTATGAGAAGAAGAAATAGTGGAGTGTGGAAATGAATAAAGAAGTAAGTATAAGTCAGTTGGGTATACTGGATAAATTAAAGTTTGATATTCAGTTTGTGTACATGAATTTCATCAAGATAGTAGGTGCATTACTGCTTGTAGGCTTTAACATCTTAAATTCATATAACGGATTTATTGTTTATTCAAGCGAGCACCTAAGCAGAGAGCAGCGTTTGCTTTATTTAGGGTTTACTATCGTTGTAATAGTAGTGCCCACTATTATTTTTCATAAGATGCTGTATTTACTCAATGAATATAGGATACAAAAGCAAACTGGTAGTGTAACTGTTATGTCTAGCCGACATAGCAAGGTTGTGGGTGTATTGCTTGTTATTGCTTTTATAACTCAATTAGTTAGTACATGGGGTAGTTATGAGAATTTTTTCCAATTGTTCTTCAGTGCTGAGCTTCGTGAGGTTAAACAACAACGATTAAGTGTTATTGAGAATACAAAAGTATCTATGAAAGTAGCTATGCAAGCTGAGAAGACAATATTGAACCAGCGTATAGATATGTTGAAGCGACGAATAGAAGCTAATATAGCAACAATTGAATCAGTTAAGGTTAAGAATTTGGCTTTGTATCACGATCACAGGACTAAAAAGCTGGAATATGAGAAGTTCATAAAGGAAACGCTTGAAGAGAACAAGCAATTAGAAGTACAAATAAATTCTTATTTAGAAAAGGGTAAGGAACTTGATATTAAGCATCATGAAGCAATTTATGAAACTATTAAAGATAGTAATGTAGGGAATAATATGTATGGTATTCATGCATTATTCCTAAAACCTGAGTTGTTTGTCAGTGATTATGCATACACAAAATATTTAATATCTTATTTACTATTGTTGTGTTCTTTTGCATTAGATGTTGTCTTTTGTATTTTTGTTTATCATATATCTAGTTTGTATAAAAGAGATTATGAGTCTAGACTAGCATACACTAGCAAGGAAATTGCAACTAGTAATCATCACAAGCCATTAGCTAGTATTGCTAGTAAGTTTAGAACAAAAAAGGTTGACTTTAACTCAATACCAGTGGATGTCTACAAGACACTAGACTTTTTTGTTAATAACACAAAAGAGGACAATAGGGTGCTTAAGAAAATGGAGGTTATTTCCAAAGAGACTGGCTGCTCAATGTATTTTATTAGAAAGGGTGTAGAAACGCTGCTTAAGCATAATTTGCTTCATAAAAAGCACAGGGCTTTTGTTTTAAATTACGATTTAATAACTAAATTAGTTGATGACATTAACAACAATGGGAACGACAAGAGTGAAGTAGCTACTCTTAAGAAAGCTATTAAAGCACAATTTGCTTTTGTTTCAACAATTGCTAGTGTTTCTATTTTAACCAAATTGTTATAATTAAGGGGGTGTGGAATGAGTACTGAATTAAAGAATGAATTGGGTTTAGATGAGTTGGATATAACCGATACTTTAAGTCAAACTTTAAATCAATTGGAAGGTAAGGGTTTATCTGTTGGTGAAAGGGGTGTTGCTTTATTACTAGTTGAGAATGCTAAATCATATTCTATTGCAGTAAAAAGCGATATTGCAGCGCTTGAAAAGACTATGAATGCTAAATTTGAAGCAGTGGATAAGCAATTTGAAGCAGTTAATGATAAATTTGCATCAGTAAACCAAAGAATAGATGATGTTAAGAATGAGATGAACGGCAGGTTTACAGAAGTAAACCAAAGAATAGATGATGTTAAGAATGAGATGAACGGCAGGTTTGCATCAGTAAACCAAAGAATAAATGAAGTTAAGAATGATATTGAGGAGAAGATGGATACAAAGATAAATAATTTAGAAAAAAATATTTATAGAGAACTTGCAATAATGAGGAAAGATTTTACTAACTCCAATAGAATACTAATGGCATCCGCGACGCTGATATTTCTTTTGGGTGTTGCATTTATACCAAAAGTAATGGCATATTTGGGTATGTAGTCTTTTAAGTTTTAATTTTGAAAAGCAAAGCCAAAGTTAACTAGCTTTGGCTTTTTATTTAAGAAGATAATTTTTATTTAAAATAAATACTAATAAATAATATAACCAAATTAAATAAAGACAACAATAAATTTAGAAGCAAGTGCTTATTCATAAAAAGGGAAACAACAATAAAGTTATAGGTACCGGCATCATCAATATAACAATAAAGGTACCTGTTTTTATAAACAAAGAATAGCAATATACTATCTAG